>JBKKAT010000300.1:0-2646 GCA_046714535.1 Acidobacteriota bacterium
TCATCAAAACAATTCGAAATGTTTATCACGGTCCGCTTACTTACGCAGCCAATTGGGGTCGTGAGTTCGAAGAAATTTCCTTCTGGGACGCGCTGGATTACATGGGTTTGGACAACTACTATCCCGTCCGAACTTCCGAAGACCAGGGCATTGCTGAGATGAAGGCCGGCTTCGCCAAACAAAAAGAAAAGTTGCAAGGCTATTCCTTCCGCTTTTGCCGGCCGTTGCTCTTCACGGAAATCGGTTACATGGCAAACAATAAAGCGGGAATGGGGATGAAGGAATTTGGAGCGGACGAGTCGGACTATGACGAACAAGCGCAAGCAGCCTGCTTTCGCCTTGCTTTGGAAACTTACTGGAATGAACCCTGGTTCGCCGGGATGTACTGGTGGAAATGGTTCAGCGATCCGAACGATCGTGGTAGATCCGCAGACGCGCACTCGCCTCATGATCGCGCCGCACAGAAAGTTCTCGCCGAATGGTACCGGAAGAAAAGGCCTTGAAACGCTTATTCATAGTATCTACCGTACTACTAATATCGTACGTAACACTGGGTACAATCGGGAACTGGAGCGCAAACATTCCCTTGTTCCTGTCCGTTCATTTCATCTGCTTTGCAGTCTACGGTCTGTGCCTGTACTGGCTTTTCCAGGGCCGGTTCGAGACAATATCCGCGCGGTACATTCTTGTCCCTGCTTTCTTATTCCGTCTCGCGGTTCTATGGTGCGAGCCAAGCCTGTCCGAAGACTTCTACCGCTACCGGTGGGACGGCCGGGTTCAGGCAGCCGGCCATGGACCCTATGACTTCCCTCCCCGCGCTCCGGAACTGCAATCCTTGCGTGATGAATACTACGATCGAATCAATCATAAAGAGTTCCGCACTCCTTATTCAGCTGTTGCCGAAACTCTTTTCCATTTGTTCGCCCGGATCTCCACTAATGTTGTTCTTTTCAAATCGTTTCTCGCGATTTTTGATGTCCTCCTGCTGGAAATTTTGCGCAGACTTCTACTGAAAGAGAACAAAGGCGCAGGCTGGCTTCTGATTTATGCGTGGCACCCGTTGCCAGTCATTGAATTTGCCGGCAGTGGACACATGGATATTATCGGTATCTCTTTGCTATTTCTCTCGTATTTACTGCTTTCTCATCGGCAGTCAGCGCTTTCGGGAATCATGTTCGCTGCGGCCGTTCTGACCAAGTATCTACCCGCACTGACTTTTCCCTTTCTAATCAAAGAAGGTAAATGGAAATTTCTGATCGCCGGCGGGATCGCAGGTTTTCTCTTACTGCTCGCATACTACTCCCCTGATTGGAAGATGTTTTCCGGTGTTCTGTCGTATTACAAAAAATGGCGGTTTAATGATTCTTTATTTGGCTTTTTATACGTTTGGCTCGGTGGCGCAGAACCCGCGCGAATTGCAGGAATGGTTTTTACCCTGCTGGCTGCAGGATTTTGTCTGGCAGCAAGGTTTTCTTTTTACCGGTTTGCCTTTGTTGTATTCGGAACTGTGATTTTGTTTTCGCCCGTCGTTCATCCATGGTACTTGTGCTGGGTGCTCCCTTTTCTCGTCTTCCATCCCAACAAACCATGGTTGTTTTTGTGTGGATGGATCTTGCTGGCGTATCTGATCCGGCATCTTTATCCGGTCGGTGTTTGGAAGCCGGTCCTGTGGCTGAAATTGGTGATCTATTTCCCGTTCTATGCATTTCTTTTGCTGGATGGCTTGAAGACTCTCATCACCCGCAAACCGATACCTGTGCGGTCCGGTGCAGAGAATTGTTAGGCGTTAGCGTTGCCGGTCGTTCAGGATGGATAGATAGGCTCGCCAGGGTCCTGTCGTATTGGTATAGATCTTCGCCATCGTTCGCGTTACCTGCGAGAGGTGGTCCAGATCGTGAACAACCCAGGTTGCGAGTAATTGTCCCAGCGTCACTTCCCCAAGCTCAGGATGCAGCCCCCTGCGACTCATATCGTCCTTTGTCAGCTTCATTTCGACCAGCGTAGCGATATTTTTTTGCCGCAGCCCGGCAAAGGTTGCAAGTAATTCGATCAGACTTTTGCTTTGACTCTCGGTAAACATGGCCGTTCGATCAAACGGTTCGAATGGTCGAGTATCACCCGCAAGGATGTGCCGTGTCCGCGGGATCCAATCGGTGTGCTCACCATGAATGAGATGGCCAATCACGTCATACGGCGTCCATGTGCCCTCCCCCTCCGTCGCAGTTACCCACGTATCGGGTAACCCTTCGAGCAAGGAGCGCAGGCTTGCAGGCGTTCGCTCAAGAACGGCCAGCACATCGTCCAATTTCAACTCTTCCTGTTTCATATTTATATTCTATTCCGAATCACATCAGAAGCGCGACTTGATCGCTTCCATTGCCTCGGCCGATGTTTGCACAGGTATGATTTCGAAATCTACAAGATCGCACCACTGATTTATCCATTGACCCAGTAGACTCTCGTCCTCGGTTTTCATGAGCTGAAAGCATCGGGTCAAATCGAAATCGATCCAGCTCGAAACATACTCTAGACCTTGAGGCATCAGTCGCCCGCGGTCTCTCGCGCGTCTATAAACGTCGGTTGCACCAGCCGTTTTGAATCGTTCGATAATCATGTACAACAATTGTTCACTCTCCTACATTAGAT
>JBKKAT010000301.1:0-7416 GCA_046714535.1 Acidobacteriota bacterium
AAAATCTACAGGTTGGCGAAACAATACCCGGCGGTTCCTTTCGTTCTATATCACATGGTTTTTTTCGGCCCTCATGACGAAGCCATCCGCGTAGCAGAAGAGGCGCGAAAAAAGAAAGATGCGCAAATTTTTCTGGAGACTTCCCAGGCAGAGACCGGCGCCGTTCTCGCGGCGATCGAAAAATTAGGGAGCGACGCTGTGCTGTTCGGCACCGATGCCACCTACTACGGGCGCGATCACTATGGGCGTTATCAGAAGCTATTGAAAACACTCCGGGAAAAGCTCAGTTCTGCCGATTATTTTCGTGTAACAAGCGGTAATGCGATTCGCATTTTTAATCTGACTGAACTTCCTGAGAGTCTCCCGTGTGATGATCCTCAATCTGAAAGCGCAAAAATGCGTGAATGGCCTTTTTCGCTTCTTCATGGCCGGTTTTGATGCGGACCTCACCACCTTTCCCGGTTTCCTGAAAAGTGTACGTGATTTTGTCGCGGTGCTGAATCATTGCCGGAACCCCGGCCGGGAGACGGTCATGAATTTCCTTTGGTTTGGAAAATTCTCCCTGCGAAAAGAGCGCCGCGATTTCTACAAAATGCTTTCTAATTTTTTCGATGCTTTCCCGGTCCTTTGGATCCTTTGCAGCCGCTGAAATAACGCCGCCATCAGCTTTCAACAGGAAGTGATGAACCGTCTTGTTGTGATCAAAACCCATCACATGATCGCCCCGTTCATCGACGCCGGCTTGATGTTCCTTATGGTGTGGACAGGTGGAATCCTCCGCAAATGAGAAGGAACAGAACACCAATAAAACAATGCACAGAATCTTGTTCATGGCCATTTCTCCTTTTTCTTCTTTAGACCAGCAGGAATCAACGGAGAAGATGGCAAAACCAGGATGTTTTGTTTTTCCGCCAGTTTTTCCAGCAAAAGAGATCTATTCCCTGACCCTGTATTCGCCAGGATGTGCTCCCACTCTTTCACGCAGCTCTTCAAATGCTGCTTCGCGCGAAGCAAGTCTTTCAGTTGGACTTCAATCTCTTCCAGCTTTGCCTTCGCGAGTTGCTGCACTTTGTGGCACGGGTTACCGCCTCGATCGCGGATTTGAAAGATTTTGCTGAGTTCAGCAATCGTAAAACCTACGGCAAGAGCCGAGCGAATCATACGAACTCGAGCCAGAGTTGCGACTGGATACTTCCGGTATCCCTTCTGCGAACGTTCCGGTCGCTGGATCAACCCATTGCGCTCGTAATAGCGGATTGTATCGGGACTGACTCCCGATAGGCGCGCCAATTCTCCAGAAAGTAAATATTCCTTTGTCCTTCCGGTCATCGGCACCAATGATAGACCCTGGAACATATTCCAGGGTCAAGTTATTCCTTTGCGCTCCAGGGAGGAACAACACCATTCATGCGCGCATAGGCAATCGATTGTCCCAGATGTTCATGAAGATGCATGGTCGCTGTAAAAAACACATCGCGGTATGTCGTATTTTGTCCGAACAACTCGACCGATTTTTCGAGATCCGCATCCGAAGTCTTCAAGGCCGCCTGACGCAGGTGTTCAATAGATTTCTTGATAGCGGCAATCACCTGAGCTTTCTCCGTAATATTTTTTTCCATGTCGCGGTTGAAATCCGGAGGGGCCTGAATTCCTATAAATTTCATTAAGAAATAGTTTCCAGCGGCAATGTGTACAAAAACTTCGCCCATGGACCGAACTCCCTCGGAGGGGCGCCACGGATATTTTTCTGCCGGGACCGCTTCAGCCAGTTCGACGAGCTTGTCCGACACACCGTCCAGTTGTTTCAAAAACTCGGCCCGGAAACCGGAAGACGGAGTTTCCTGCGCAAAGGAAGAACCAACAAAAAACACAGAGAAAATAAGGATCAAAATTGAGAGACCAAGCCGCTTCATTTGTACCTCCAGAATGTTTAATATTAACCGCCAACACCAATTTCGTCTACGCGGCACGCGTCTTCGTGTCTGCGCGTCGTGGCGGGCCAAATTCCTTGAACTTTATTATTATCTGTCCGTAGAACTATACGTGGAGTCATCAGGATGAGCACAGTTTGGAAAACCAGAGCCTCTAAATTCTGGCAGGAATGGATGAAACCACTTCTTGTCATTCTTATCATCACTTCTTCATTTCGTTCGGCCATAGCCGATTGGAACGATGTGCCGACCGGTTCGATGAAACCGACAATCATGGAAGGGGATCGCATTTTTGTAAACAAACTGGCTTATGATTTGAAAATTCCATTCACGACTTCTCAGGTCGCTCACTGGAATGATCCAAAACGGGGAGAGGTGGTTGTTTTATTCTCGCCATTTGATGGGAAACGATTGGTAAAACGCGTCGTGGGACTTCCCGGAGACAAAATTGAGCTTAAGGAAAACCTGCTTTACGTCAACGGCAAAAGCGTTCACTACGATTCGCTCGACGCAAGCATCATCAGCGAGATTCCGTTGGAAGAACGACCTTTCTTTCATTTTTCAACAGAAGATTTGAGTGGCCGGAAACATCCCGTGATGATCACGCCGGGAAGGCCTTCTCTGAAGTCGTTCGATTCCATTCAGGTCCCGGCAAATCACTACTTCGTGATGGGCGATAACCGGGACAACAGTTTCGATTCGCGCCACTTCGGTACCGTGGACCGGGGCAAGATCGTTGGACGGGCCGTGGCTGTTGTGGCCTCACTGAATCCAAGCCAGAATTGGTCCCCCCGCTGGCACCGCTTCTTCACCAGGTTGCCCTAAGACTCAACACAGAGACACAGAGAAAAAAATTAAAACTAGATTCTCTGTGCCTCTGTGTCTCTGTGTTAAGTTCTAATCCTTTGGTTTCAGACCGGCGTCTTCCAGGAGATGATCGAGTCTCATCAAATCAGCAGGTAGAAGAACCGAAGTCCGCGGTTTTGCCAGACCGCTGAGCTGATGAAGATACTGTTGAGCCAGCCGCAATTGAACAGCTTCAGCTCCTCCTTCTTCAGTGATCACTGCTGCGAGTTTTTCAATCGCTTCGGCTGTGGCGGCGGCGATGGATTCAATTTCACGGGCGCGTCCTTCTGCCTCATTGATCCGTTTTTGCATTTCACCTTCTGACTTATTCACTGCTTCCTGAAGCAAGCCTTCCGAATTGTTAACGCGGCTCTGCTTATCTCCTTCCGATTGAGCCAGCAACGCACGGCGTTCCCGTTCGGCTCGCATCTGCTGTTCCATCGCATTTTTGACGGACGCAGGCGGCACAATATTTTTTACTTCGTACCGGTGAACATTAATTCCCCAGGTCATGCCGACGTCATTCAATACACTTACAATCTTCGAATTGATGAGATCCCGTTCTTCAAATGTTTTGTCGAGTTCCAGCGTTCCGATGATGGATCGAACAGTCGTTTGAGCCATCTGAATGGCGCCATACCGGTAATCTGTAATTCCATAGCTGGCCTTCACAGGATCCATCACGCTGATATAAATCACTCCATCGACTTCCACCTGAACATTATCAGTTGTGAAACATTCTTGAGGCGGCACATTGATGGTCTCTTCTTTGAGATCCTGAATGAAAGCGACACGCTCAAGGAAAGGAACCAGAAGGTGGAAACCAGGCCCCAGGGTTCGGCTGTATTTTCCCAGCCGCTCAACAATAAATGCGGACTTGGTTGGCACAATGCGGATCGAGCGCACGAGTTTGCCAACAAGTATCAGCGCAAGAATTCCCCACACAATAAAATTAAAAATCGTCATGATTCCCTCCTATCACGGGCACGGCCGGCGTTTAAAGGTGGAGGGGCCGGTATCGCTTCCGGGGAGCGATCGCTCATGCCGTGAGTCACCGCGCCGATTCCTTCAAAGAAAGCCTTCATATTGGCCATCTGCTGAGGGACCACCGTAACGTTTGCAGTTCTGATGATCTGGCCAACTTCTTCGATGTATTGTTCCAGTACTCGCATCTTGATGGCCTGTTTTCCTCCCGGTTTGCGAATCGCAGCAGCAATGCGCGAAATCCCGCGAGCCGAAGCTTCGGCCAGAATTCCAATTTCCCTGGCCTTTCCTACAGCTTCGTTAATTCTTTTCTGTTTTTCACCTTCGGAAAGATTGATTGCTTCCTGTCTTTCTCCGGTAGACAGATTGATGCGCGATTCTTTTTGTCCGAGGGCCATTGTGATCTCAGCCCGTTTCTGGCGCTCGGCTTCCATTTGTTTTTCCATCGTTTCCACCATGTGCTTTGAAGGTGTGATGTTTCTTATTTCGTATCGAATCATTTTCACACCCCACGGTTCGGAAGCCTTGTCTATTTCGCGAACGATGTTTTCGTTCACTTTATCCCTTTCGGAAAACGTTTCGTCCAGAACCAGCTTGCCGATCTCGGAACGCATGGTGGTTTGAGCCAGGCTGATCGAGGCAAGACGATAATCACCGATTCCGTAACTCGCTTTCACAGGATCCATCACCTTGAAATATACAATTCCGTCCACTTCCACCTGTACGTTATCGCGTGTAATGCAGACTTGCGGCGGCACATCGATTACTTGTTCCCGCATCTCATGTCTGTAAGCGATGCGATCCACGAATGGAATCAAAAAATGAAAACCGGGAAGTAAAGTACCACCATATTTCCCGAGACGCTCTTTGATACACGCTTCTCTCATCGGCACCACAATAAACATTTTCCAGATGATGAACAAAAGAATAAGAGCTGGAATTGTTATGAACGTTGTAAACATAGTCTCTCCTTTTTTGAACAGAAGGTCGCAAAGATCGCGAAGAAAGTATTTTTATCTTTGCGTCCTTTGCGAGTTTCTGTTCAAGTTTCTGTTTCCGTTGGTGAAGACAATTCATCATGCGATTCAACAACCCACACGAGATTGTCCCGGTACAGCAGTTTCGCTTTCTGTCCCGGCATGAGCGTACCCTCTCGAGAGGTTGCCGGCCATGTTGTGCCCGCAAACCGGATCCGGCCCTGCTGATTCGAATCACTCACCGTCTGAACAACTTCAACGATCGATCCCACAGCAATCACATCTTCGTCCGTGTAGGCGTAAGCGCTATCGGACGGAATCCATTTCAGCAAAAAATGTCGAAGGCCAAGCAACAATACGATCGATGTGAAAAACCAGACAGTGAAAGACTCCATCAATCCCGGGAAAAATCCGAGCCAGCGAAGTCCGGCAACAATAATTGCAGCCAACCCCAGGAAACACACCACAAGACCGGGAAGAAAAAGCTCCGTTGCAATTAGTAGAATACCGGCTATCAGCCAGATCCAGGTAATGGTATCCATTAAAATAAAAGTTAAAGGTTAAGAGTTTAAAGTTAAAGGTTAAGAGTTAAAGGTCGGGAGATGCATTACATTAAACTTATAACGTTTAACTTTTAACTCATAGAGATTGTATCATTGAGCGATGGATGCGGACGATTTAAGGGCTGAGCTTGTTCGCATCAGCCATCTTTTCTACGAGCGTCGTTGGTCGCTGGCAACGAGCAGCAATTACTCTGCGCGGGTTAATGCGAACACACTCCTGATTACAGCTTCGGGTTTGGATAAGGGAAAATTGACCCATTCCGATCTCCTGTTGATCGACCTGGAGGGGAACCACCGGGAAGAAACAAAGCAGAAGGCGTCAGCGGAGGCACATCTTCACTGTGAGTTATACAAGCACAGTCCGGACATCTGCGCGATCCTCCACACTCATTCTGTATTGGCAACCGTCCTCTCCTCTCTTCGCAGTTTGAAAACACCTCTGTCGATCGAAGGGTACGAAATGCTGAAAGCATTGCGCGGTGTATCCTCGCATCTTCACGCAGAGAATATTCCCGTCTTCCCAAACGATCAGGACATGAAATCACTTGCCCGGTCAGTGCTGACGTATCTCGAGAAAAATCCCGCTATTCACGGGTTCTTGATTGCAGGCCATGGATTATATTGCTGGGGAAGAGACCTCGCTGAAGCGCTCCGGCATACGGAAGCGCTTGAGTTTTTGCTGGAATGTGAATATAGAAAACATAAAATTAAAGATTAAAAACAAAAATTTAAAAACGAAGGCTGGAATGGTATGAGTCTTTTGAAGGTTTTTGAAGATGACAATCCCGGGAATTGCCGGGAGTTCACAGAGTTTGAAGAAATTGCAGCGAAATTGCGTGAAGCCGGAATTCACTTCCAACGCTGGACCGCAGACCGCGAACTCACAAAAGACGCGACTCCGGAAGAAATACTTGCGGCGTACGACAGACCGGTACGAGATCTGATGGAACGGTGTGGATTTGTCACAGCAGATGTCATTTCCGTGCATGCTGAAATGCCGAATCATTCGGAGCTTCGTAAGAAATTCCTGGAAGAACATATACATAGTGAAGATGAAGCCCGTTTTTTTGTGGAGGGTTGCGGGCTTTTCTACATTCACACGAATAACCGGATCTACGCGGTACTCTGCGAACGGGGCGATTTCATTGATGTGCCTGCGCACACCAAACACTGGTTTGATATGGGACCGCGACCGTTGCTGAAAGTAATCCGGACATTTACAACTCCGGAAGGATGGGTTGCCGATTTCACCGGTTCAGGAATAGCTTCAAGATTTCCACGATTCGAGTCGATCGTCGCTATTCCAGCATGATACGCGCTGTCCTTTGTGATATTGAAGGGACAACAACTTCCCTTTCCTTCGTTCACGATGTTTTATTCCCGCTCTCACGCGAAAAAATGGATTCCCATGTCGGTGAGAATTGGACTTCTCCTGAGTTCCAACCTCTTCTCGACCAATTGAAAAAACAAACTCCGGTTGAGAATCCCTCCCCTTCCGATATCGTGAGTTTGTTGCACGCCTGGATTGATGCGGACAAGAAAGAAGGGATCTTGAAACAAATACAGGGAAAAATCTGGAAGGAAGCGTTTGAGAGCGGTCAATTACGCTCCCATATTTACCCGGATGTACCAGTCAATTGGGCTGAGTGGAAAACACGCGGCCTGAAGATTTATATCTACAGCTCCGGTTCGATCGAAGCGCAACAATTGCTTTTCCGGTATTCGGAAGCCGGGGACTTGACGCTATTTATCGACGGCTATTTTGACACGACGACCGGTCCCAAAAAGGAAGCGGAGTCCTATAAAAAAATCGCGTCGACTTTAACTCTGGATCCGGCAGAAATCATTTTTCTTTCTGATGTTCCGGCTGAATTGGACGCCGCCCGGGAAGCCGGTATGCAAACAGTTCAACTGGTAAGGGATCCCCCGCATTTGATCGTGACAACGTTCGACGAAATTAAAGGTTTGGCCGACTGAGGTCGGCACAATAAACTGCTCATTTGGCCCAATTCGCGGGTGTTCCATCCCAAACTCTTTGCCTATCTGAGCGAAAAGTAACAATCTTTCAGGTAAGCGAAATTCTGTTTTTGATATGATGTTAAGAAAGATGAAGGA
>JBKKAT010000302.1:0-14839 GCA_046714535.1 Acidobacteriota bacterium
GAAGTAAGCTCCGTAAGCGCTAAACTTTTGCGGTTCTGAGATCGATTGTTCGATATTCTGCGGTTCACTGTTTTCTCTTTTTGTGTAGGCATCCATCGATGTGGGAACATGCTTCAATCTACAATCAAAAATTACAATCTGAAATCTAGGATCAGAAATCTAAAATTTGGTTGCGGCATTGCCGCGCTGCGCCTCTGTTCCTCTGTGTTAAATTCCTACATGCTGGGGCCGAAGAGCACGCCGTTGAAGAAGAGTTTGTCGAGCCCTTCCCAGTAAGCGCGAAAAGTCGGATCTTCAGCGAAAAGAATCACATGACCGCTTCCCAGAGGCTCCTCCATCAAATAAACCTTGTTTTCGAGTCTTTGTGCGCTAATGTCCCAGATCAAGCCGGACATCTTTAAACGGTCCGCGGAAGGATAAAAAGCCACCGGTTTTTCTCCGGCAGGTGCTTCTAATATGTTAGATGAATAAAGGAAAACCGGAATTTCTTCGGAACGATACCCGAAAGATAAAAAGTGTTTCCTGTTTAACTTGACGCGCGCGATGGCTCCAGGAATGACGTCCGGTTTTTCGGTTTCCGCTTCCGGTTCTTCTTCAACCTCTTCTTCCTTTTTCTTTTCGACCGGTTCTTTTGTATCTTTTTTGAATTTCTGAATTCGTTTAATCGACGTCAATTCGCCATTATCTGCAATAAAAGCAGCGGCGCTTCCCACAGCAATCAACGTGCCCCCTTCTTGCACCCAATTTTTCAGGGTCTTAATTCCGTCGCTCCTACGATGCTCTGATAACTGGAGATGCCCCCTTCATCAGGAAGAATGATCACGTTGTAATCCTTCAATTTAACGTCATTGAGCAAGTAAGAAGGTAGTGCCGTAAAGGGGAACTGATACCGTTGCTCGAATAAATACATGATGGCGCCATAGGAAGTTGGTTCTGTTGGCACCTGGGTCAGGACAGCGACTTTCGGGCGTTCGACAAAATAGATATCGTTACTGCCGAGATCGGGTCCTTCTTCGGTCCATGCTGTGCTGGTTCCTTGAAATTGAACTCCTGTGATTTTAGAAACCTGTTGAAGTCTGGTTGTGAGGTCAGAAGGCTGATCACTGATTCTGATGATCAGAGATCCGGCGTTATATTTTCGCTGGTGCAGCGTGAATGGTTTTGTTGTGAAGTAAACTCGAACATTTTGTCGCAGGAGTTCTTGCGCGGCTTGAAGCGCTTGATTGGAATCGTAATTCAGCAGATATGCATATCCTGCATTGGGAATCGAAGGATTCTCTTGCGGCACCGAGCTGATTAATCTGGCTTCGTCCGTTGCCGGTTCGGTGGACCAGTAAGCATCCAGCTGATAGGCAAGAGGCAAAGACCAGGCACTGATGTCGTAAAATTCGGAAGGTTCCTTCTCCTTCCGGCGTTCTTCCTCTTCTTCCAAAAACTTTTTATCCGGAAGAGTTTCTTTGTCAAGGAGAGCTCGCAACAATCGTTTCAGCGGCTGTTCCAATGAAATAACATAATCGCCTTTGCGAAAACTCTGAGTGGACATTCCTTCCGAATAGTAACCATACGCTTCCACCTGGAGATCACGCTGAAGTTGGCGCACTTCCATCCCTTGCCACATCAATTTTTCAACAAGGCGATCGGCCTGATTCGGATCGGTGGATCTACGGATCAGGTATTGACGAATCGGGCCAATTTTGCCTTCGTCAATCGCGGATTCGCGAAACCGGTAAAAGTCACGAAGGCGCGCTTCCCGGTTGTTTGCTGCAAACTTGCAGGTGGCAAACGTGGAAAGAAAATGATGCCAGATCGCGTCATGATAGTGAACGATCTTTTCGTCATAACGTTTTCGAATCAATCCACGAACGCTCGCCTGTTCAAATGTGCCGGAGAGAGCGCCGTTGTAAGTGGGCCAGCTGTCTCCGTAACCGGGATACCAGAAATCAAAACGTTCTTGCGTGAAATATTCAACGCGATGGCGATCAAACTCACTCGATACGGCTTTGCCGAGTTTATTCCACCACTCGACCATGTTCGGCGGTATATGGGGATTGTGGGGTACTGTTGGTGGCGGGAAAAAATAGGAACTGTCTTCGCCCATTTCGTGAACGTCAATGAAGATCTGAGGATGATATTGTTGATAGGCTTTGATTCGCGCGAGTGTTTCTTTTTGCGATAAGATCGTCCAGTCCCGGTTCATATCAAACAGATAGTGATTGTAGCGTCCTCCCGGCCACGCCTGGTTGTGTTCTGCGGCATTCGGATCGGGATTCGGTGTGACGCCTACTGTGGAATAAAAATAACTGATGAAACGCTCACGTCCATCGGGATTCTCCATTGGATCGATGATGATTACGCAGTTGCGAAGAATCTCTTGTGTTTCTGCATCCGTGTTTGCAATTAAGTAGTAAGCAAGAGCCAGCGCCGTTTCAGCTCCCGAAT
Organism: Acidobacteriota bacterium; assembly: GCA_046714535.1. Classification (GTDB taxonomy): domain Bacteria; phylum Acidobacteriota; class HRBIN11; order JAKEFK01; family JAKEFK01; genus JAKEFK01. Next base: position 2,440 of record JBKKAT010000302.1, read on the forward strand.
GTTCGGCGCCATGCACGGAATAACTCAAACAAACAAAGACAGGATTCTTCTTGATTATTTCGTCTGCATCCCGGGAAGATATTTTTCGCGGATCAGCAAGTTTCAAGTTGGCCTGCCGAAGTTCTTCGATGCGGGACATATTTTCCGGAGAACTGATGATCAAATAATACAAAGCCCGTCCTTCGTACGTTTCGCCGATCTTCTGGACTTTGATTTTCGGCGAAGCTTTCGCCAGTGCCTGAATATACTGTTCCATCGCGCTGTGCCGTGTTATCTGCTCTCCAAAGTCATAACCCAGAACGGAACGAATCGTAGGAATTGCCGGATCAAACGTTTTTCCGGTACGGGTCAACACCGGTGTCGAATCAGCAAAAACAGCGGAAACGAAACCACAGAGGAACACAGATAAAGACAGATATTTTGACAGTCGTTTCATGTGAATTTTCTCCGAAGAGGTCACTTGCTTCCAATTATAACGTGTGGAAAAACCGATCGCGCTTCTTTCAGGAAGAGATGTTCGAGGCCCGCATAACGTCTGGAAAAATGAAACAGATGCAGCTGTTTCACTTTTGCTTCTCGCGCAATGGAGGCAGCCTGTACAGTGGTAAGGTGATGTGTTCTGGCTGCGCGATCTTCATCACTTTTCAGAAAAGAGGATTCGCAAAAGAGATGATCGCTGCCGTCAGCGAGCTCGACCATTTTTCCGAAGTTTTCTTCATGAAATACGGCATCCGTGATGTAGGTGATCGCATAACCTGGCGCAAAGTAAAGCAGTTGGTCTCTTAATTCAGCTATGTTTTGTTCCACGCCCTCTATGGAGATCGTACCGGTCTCCCGTTCTTTAACTTCCTTTACCCAGGGTCCGGGCTTCCATCCTGATTTCTGCAGCGCCTCTTCATTGATCCTCCACTGATCGCGCGTGTAGATCCGGTATCCAAAAGAGCGGATGCTGAGATGTTGCAATGAGGCATGACGAAAAGACCATTCCTGGCGGGGATCGATCAAGGGCCATTGCGGTTCCACTTCCTTGAGCTGATATTTCTCCTGTGGATGAAGCTCAAAGCTGCGCAAGGGTTCCAGTTCCGTCACGCGATACTTCAAATAAACCGTTTCAGCGAGATTCCAAACATAGCCATGGATCTTGTGGAACACATGTCCGGCCACACCCTCCGGTCCAAGGATGTGCAAAGTGTTGGTGCTGCCAAGATGAACGCGCATCCAGGAGTCAAATCCGATGAAATGGTCCAGGTGTGTGTGCGAAAGAAAAAGGAAGCGCGTGCGCAATAAGCGTGCATGCCCCAGATGCTGATTTCCGCAATCCACCAGAAAGGAATAGGGCAGATTCAGCGGCTCAATATACAGGGAAGGATCGCCTGTCGCGCCGGCTCCCAACGCAAACGTGGCCCGTTGCGTTACCGTCTTCGTTTCTGATTTGTTCACTTCTTCAGGATGTCACCGAGACTCATGATCGATTTGCCATCCGTGATAATCGTTGTAATTCCCGGTGTGATCTTTTGTACGTATTCATATTGAATCAAGGCAGGATTGCTTGCGAGCGCTTCTCCTTTTAAACGGATCGATTCCGCTTCGCCCTGTGCTTCAATAATTTTTCGTTCCTTTTCCTGACGTTCCCGCTCCAATATATATTGCATCCGTTGCGCTTCTTGCTGAGCAATCTGTTTCTGTTCAATCGCTTTTTGAAACTCAGCGGAAAAAGTAACGCGGCGAATCAATACCTCATCCAGCGAGAGATAATTTTCTCGCAATCGCGGTTCCAATTCCTTGAAGGTCCTGTTTTGAATTTCAATGCGTTTTTCCGAGTACACTTCGGTAACCGGATAACCGGAAACGGCGAGTCGAACCACATTTCTAACATGAGGGCGTACGACTTTATCTATGTAACCGACCCCAATCTTTTGATGAAGTTCTGTCAACTTCGTTTTGTCAAGATGAAATCGAACGGTTACATCCAGTTTTACAACCTGCCCATCTTTCGTCAAACCTTCCAGCGCGTCATCCCCTCGTGTTTCCCCTTCTCCGTAGGTCGCGCTCATTGTATAAGTCTGTACTCGTCCATCGTAGATGATGGCCGCTTGCATACCGGGAATCAGAATGTGGGTTCCCTGATCGCGCGAAGAAACGCCTCCGGTTAATTTGTTAAAGACGACTGCCAGGTATCCTGCATCGACAACCAGGATCGTATTTGCGAGTATCACAATCGCAACAATGGCCAGGGCTATCATTACAACAACTCTTGGTTTCATGAATCCTCCTGAATCAAGCTGTGGCAGCAAGAGGATGGAATCACATCTTGCCGGTTAATTTTTTGGCTCTTCAAATTTAAGTGTGGTGTTGATCGCGGGCTTTTCAATTACTTGCTTTGAGCCTGAAGGCCAGGTGATCTCAACTTTGTCAATTTCTTTCGCTTCCCCTAACCCAAAATAAAGCGGCAGTGAGCTTTGTGAAAGATAGCCTGACTTTCCATCATTGCATTTAGTTTGCGCAGTTCGTCCGGCTACTACTTTCACAAGCGCACCGATTCCATTCCGGTTCGATTTCGAGCCCACCAACTGAATCTTTGCAAAATGAATTTCTTTCTTATCCGATAAATTACTGAGCAATACTTGTGGTTCCGAATTATATTCATTCGTAACAATATCAAGATCACCGTCATTCTCGACATCGAATATGGCCGCTGAACGGGTTCCCAGAGTTGCCATAACAGCAAATGAGGATGTCTGCGGGCCGCACATTGGATTCCCTTTGTCCGCGCCGCCACAATCCATATCGAACCAGTGAGTTTTAGTGCGTCCCTGTTTACGTGGCTCGATACCGAGAATAAATTCACTATCCAAAAAGGTTTCGCCTTTGTTGTTCAAGAGAAGGGAATTGACGCCGTATCGAAATGGAAAATTCATGCTGGAGGTAATCAAAACTTCATCGTATCCATCTGCGTTCAAATCATCAACGCTTACGCCCCACGGCCAGTAATTCTCCAGTCCTAATTCATCGGAGGCTTCTATAAATTTGCCGTTCCCAAGATTTTTGTAGAAGGCGTTGCCGAAAATATTGTTCTCGCCTCCCTGAATCACCTGGGGCGCCCACTTCATGTTTGATTTTTCTTTTTCCCGGTCCGGTCCGACTTCTTGCGACATGTCCGAGTGCATATCGGTCAAAAGCAGGTCCATCAAACCATCGTTGTTGTAATCAAAAAACTTAATTCCCATGGCTCCCCAGGGAGTTTTGGGAAAATATTGCGCGGTTTTGTCCTTAAACGTTTGGCCTTTTACGTTTTCGTAGTAATGATTGTCACCCTGCATATTCAAAACGTAAAGATCAGGATATCCATCTTGATTCAAATCAGCAAAAGCAGCATCTCCGCTCCAGGTTGCATCCTTCAATCCAGCTTTTTGAGTGACATCTACAAACCGTTTACCACCGGCATTCCTGTATAAGATGTTGGTTTCATTTAATTCAGGGTTAGTATGGCCGAAGAAACCGTGATCCATTCCGATATAGTATCCGCCCCGTCCTGTTTTGGCAGTGGTGTATTTTCCAACGTTTGTTAAGAAAAGATCGACCCAACCATCCCGATCATAATCAAAAAAGACCGCTCCCGATGAATGGCCCGAATAATCGAGTCCTTTTGCTTTCGAAACATCTTTGAACTGTCCCTTCCCATCATTTTCAAATAAAGCATTCCCTTTGCGAACGGTGGTTACAAAAAGATCCTGGTCGCCGTCATTATCCACATCGGCAAAAGAAGCCGTGACGCTGATGCGGCCATTCATATCCACGCCGGCCTTCCGGGTGTTATTCTCAAACTTTCCCTTTCCCGCATTTCGCCACAATTCATTCGAGCCCAGCTGATTTACGAAGTAGATGTCGTGCAGGCCGTCATTATCCACATCCGCGACCGCGATGCCGTTGCCATGATCATAATGAATCGGTTTGTAATGCTTTCCCGCATCGTCAACAATTCGATGCAGAAATGTAATGCCACTTTCGCTCAAACGGTCGGAGAATTGGAAATCATGAAACACTTTAAACTTATCCAGGGTTTCCATCTGAGCTTTTTTTCTAGCTTCCAAAGTGGACGCGCCAATATCAGTGGGAGGAACCTCCGTAGATGGTTTTTCGGAAGTTTCAGCAGACAATAGCGTGAAAATTGCGAGAATCACCCCGGCAAAAACAGGAATTTTAGCTTCCGTCATGAAAATCATAATATTTCATTTTTATTGAATACAAAAGTACGCGAGAGTACTCATTGCAGTTTCCGGATGAGAGCCCGGACTTTGGCGAGGTCGCCTGAATAGCGGTTTCTCGGCGCATTCTTTTCAAAGTCCCTGAGAAGTTCGAGCCCTTTTTCCCTCTCCTGGTTTTCCAGGTAGGCGAAAGCCAGATTCAACATAGCGTCGTAATTCCTGCTGTTTTCTTTTAGAGCAAGCGACCAGTACCGGATCGCATCACTCCAGTTTTTCCGATTCGCGTGGATGACACCGAGGGCGTTGTAGGCTCCTGCCAGATGCGGATTTGCAGCAATCGCTGCCAGCAGTTGAGGTTCTGCCAGATCGAATTTCTTCTGCGTTAGAAAAAGAGTTCCGAGGTTGTTCAAGGTCATTGCACTCGATGGATCCAGGGCGAGTGCTTTGCGAAACATGTTTTCGGCTTCCCCATATTTTCCCATCGCTGTATAAGTAATGCCGAGATAGTTGAGATTCTCCAGATTCTGCGGATCGGCTTTGGTGGCAACGTTCAATTGCCGGATGGCTTCTTCATATTTTCCCGCTTCATATAAATACAGACCAAGCTTGGACAGAATTGAGGGTCCCGTTACACCGTTTTGTATTGCCTTTTTCAAAAGTTCCACGGAAATGTCGGGGAAGCCGAGAGAACTACGGATAAAGCTTGCGTGCTCATAAGCAACCGAATAATCAGGACGTTCCTCAATAACTTTTTCCAGAATCTCCAGCGCTTTCAGATCATAACCTCTATTCATGAAACCGAGTGCGGCGTCAGTACGATTGTGGAAGGAGATTACATTTTTCGGATCGTCTTTTTCAGTGAAGTCTTTTTTTTGTTGCACAGATCCGCCCGAAACGTAGCCGAGTGCCTTTAGCTGTTCCATGGTCTCTTTGTCCAGGGAAGCAGGTTTGGCCTCCTGGCTGGCGAACGGGCGAAAATGAGTTGTAAACTTTGCCTGCCATAAATTGCAAAGCTGTTTGTCCGCGCAGAGATTCTTCAGTTCACGCGGATCCTTACTAATATCGTAGAGCTCTCGCACCGGCAGCTCGAAATATTTCATGTGGCCGGAATAAAAACCGCGCAAGGGGGCCCAGCCGGCATTCAAGTAAAGCGAGAGTGATTCAAAATAGGAATCGAACTCTGACTGTGTTCCGCCCCGAATCCACTTTGCGAGGGAATTCCCCTGCGTTCTTGATGGAAACGAGAGGTTTTGCAGATCCAGAATCGTTGGAGCAACGTCGATTAAACGAACGCGTGCTTCAACTGTTTTCGGCTGAAAGGGAGAAAAAATCAAAGGAATTCGAAGGGTGCTCTCGTACGCAAAAATTCCATGAGTCTGTTCCTGATGTTCTCCCAGGCTCTCCCCGTGATCAGCGGTCAAAACAATGAGCGTCTTTTGTTGCAATTTGTTATCACGCAGAAATCCCAGAAGTTTCCCGATCTGAATATCCACGCGCTCAATTTCTTGTTTGTAGGATTCTCTATAGGGAAAATGAGGATCAAAATAGTGAACAAAGGCAAACCATTTGCCCGATCTTTTCGTATGAAGCCACTTTAAAGTCGCGTCGGTGACCGTCTCGGCGGATCGTTCCGGCATCGTGATTTCATTCACATTGTTTACCGTTGGATACGTGTCATCATACAGATCAAACCCCTGATCCATTCCAAAACGTGAATCCAGAGGAAAAGCGCCCACGAAAGCAGCGGTGCTGGAACCTGTCGAATGAAATACTTCAGCAAGAGTGTTGATATTTTTGTTCAGATAGAAACCGCCATTGTCCTGAACGCCGTGAGCCGGAGGAATCAGGCCGGTCATCATGGAGATGTGCGACGGCAATGTAAAAGGCGCGGGCGAGACAACATTTTTGAAAAGAACACCGTTTCGGGCCAGTGAATCAATGTTGACTGTCTTTGTGTTTTTCGAACCATAGCAGCCGAGATGATCGGCCCGCAACGTATCGATACTGATGAGAAGAACATTCTCAAAGGCAAAGGATTGCGAGCAATAAAGCAGAAGAAGAGAGACAAGGGCCGGGACAATTTTCATTACGATTTAGATTCATGAGTATAGAAAAATTGCCCTGGTGATGCAATTATTCGACAGCCGTCAGCACATCCCGAATCACCGCCTTGCCCTGTCCCTTATCCGTAACATCAACTTGAAAACGGTACGTCCCCTTGGCCAGACTGGGTATGGTTTCAATCGTCCAGAACACCTCAAGCCCTCCGCCATGGACGAGCCGCGGTTGCTGCAGAAGACCGAATTTTTCGATTTCCGTGAAGTTTCCGTTTTCAGAAATGAATCTTAATCTCACCGCCGGATACTTTTCACCCGGTGTGAAATTGTACAGTTTGAAATAAATGACTTTCCCTTTTTCCGATGACTGTACACTTGGTGTAAGCTCCGGAGTGAAAATATCCGCCCCAACCTTATAAGGATAAATAATTTCTTTTCCTCTTCGATTTTGAATTTGATCGGGCGCTGGCCAAAATATCCAGTCAAAGTTCGAAGAGGGGAAGAACGGATTCGACAGGAAGAGTTCCGAATGATCAATGCGTAGACGGACAGAGTGTGTGATGGCCTCACTCGAAAGATTGTTGAATACAATGGTTCGAACGGTTATCGATTCGTTTCGCGTGAGCAAAACATTCCAGACTTTCAGTCCTGTTTTCTGAAGCCGTTCTATTAACTTTTGATTCGTAAGATCCAAAGTAATCGGCGTTGTGTAAAAATCCAGTACCGTGCCATCGTCTTGTATCGCATAGCCGTAAAAAGATAAATCCAGCTTAGGGCCCTTTTGATCCAACAACGATTTTCCAGGAATCTGAGTAAAGGATGAGACGCGATTGAATCCATCATCACGAACGATATCAGACCAGAACCGGTAGCGGTCTGAAGGAAGAAAATTTTTGTAGACCACCTGCGAGAGATGCATTTTTTTTTCCAGAACCGTGTAGTCGGACAACGGTTTGGGAGGAAGCCACGATGGCGACACATCGAGGCCAACATCGCCTGCCTTCAAGTCCAGTGTTTGAAGTTCGTGAAAACTCTTCTGAAGCGTTCCTTGCCATCCAAGAACATAAAATGTCTGATCCAGACTAAGGATCTGACCCATGGCAGAGCCAAACTCTTGTAACTTTTTGTAAGAGCCTTTTGTCTTTTGAGCGAGGTCTTTCAAGAAGTTGTTTTCGACTCCTTCCGGATGAAAAACGTGGACATCTCCGCCTGTCCCATCCAATAACCTGGAAACAACGTTCGCGTCACTATCACGGCTCCGTTTTGCCTGAGGCCCTTCTTTGACCATCGACTCACGGGTACGTTGAGCCTGCTGAATGATTTCACGGAGAGTCTTAGCCTCGGGTTCTTCTCTTCGTTGCCTTTCATTGTCCGATTCTTTTGTTTCTGGCTCTTTCTCGGACATCTCTTTCAGATTCACGCGAAGTCCTTTCACATCCGTGCCAGCACTGAAAAGGATCAAGTGTTTTCTTCCAGGCACGGTTGAAAAGAGGGAAACAAGATCTACAAAAGACTGAACGTAAAGCGGCGCAAACTCTTCTTTTGCTTTCTCACTCACTGCGAAGGTTTTCAGATTTGTCACAAATTCCTGATCAGGCAAAAGTTGAGTGGGAACGATGTCTGAAGAGAACTTCGATGAATAAAGATTTCCTTCCGGTCCTTCCATCATTCCGGAAATTGCAATTTTGCCCATCGCATTCCATCCTGAGATCAGTTTTGTGCGGTCCGCCGTTAATCCGGAATAAAAACGCAAGCCATCTTCATTGTTGATTGCTCCCAGGGCAATTAGATCTTCTTTAGGAACCTGAGCGACAAACTCCTGAACAAGTTTTCGCACTTCCAACGCTTGAGTGGCATTGAGATACAACAGATCGACAACAATGAAGTAGTGACGGCGTCCGGCAGGATGCGAAAGGATCTCGGGGCTACGTTTTTGGGTATCCACTTGAAAAAATTCAGTCAGAGAAATCGCTTTGTCGCTGATCCGTAATGAAACGTTCTCTTTCGATAAGTTCTGCGCGGGATCCTTCTTTGCGAAAGTCAGGTAGATTGTTTCACTCCAGCATAACGAGGAAAAAACAAAAATTGCAAAGAAGAAAGAAACTTTTTTCACTCTAAACATTGTAACCCCGGCCGGCTGGAATCCATGTAAGAGAAACCGAAAACGCCTATCCGGCCACTTTCATACTTTAATATATAAAACCGCACGAGTGTGTTTTGCCAGTGTAAAGCACGGGCAATGCCGGCAAGGTGACACAATCTGAAATCTCATCTATATTTATGGAGCGAGGACGCAACTCATTTGCACTTGCGATTCGGCCTGATCATCACACCTCCAGCCCATGAAATAGACTTACAAAAAACGCGATGAAACATAAGAACGCAAAGAATCAGAAAAAGCACCAATCAAAAAGCTCAGCTCCTGCCGAGTCCCCGAAACAGAATCGCGGAACCACTTCCCAACAGAATGTGTCAAGGGCGATATATCTAAAATGGATTGGACTGGCAGTCGCCCTGGTGCTGGTGATTGCCGCCGGATGGCGACTGTTTTCAATACGCAACCAAAACTCTGCAGCATTGGAGCCGGGACGAAAATGGAACATCGTTTTTATTTCAATCGATACCCTTCGCGCCGATTACCTGAAACTCTATAGTGCGTATGGAGCCGCCACTCCTCATCTCGAGCAACTGGCGGCGCAGGGAATTCTTTTTCAAAACGCAAATTCTCAGATCCCTTATACCCTGCCTTCTCATTCCACCATGTTTACCGGCCTCTACCCTCTCAGTCATGGAATGAAAGACAATGTTGAAGACACTCTTCCCAAGGACATTCCAACGATTGCTGAGATATTTCAAAAAAATGGATACAGTACGGCAGGATTCGTCGGATCCATGGCTCTCAGGCGCGAAACTGGTTTAGACCGCGGTTTTGAATACTATGACGACTTTCTCAGCAGATCCGACGTTCGCGGTGAGGATCTGGGCGCAATTGAAAGACGCGCACAGGATGTTGTTTCTTCTTTTCAAAACTGGTTTGAAAAAAGGAATCAGCAAGATCCATTTTTTGCATTTGTTCATTTCTATGATCCACACGATCCCTATCAGCCACCTGCTAAGTTTTACCCGGCGATTCAGTCCGCGCAGGAATTCTATAAAGGTGAAATCAAGTATGTGGACTTCGTTCTGGGTAACCTTTTTGACTTACTCCGAAAAGCGGGGGTCTGGGAAAATACGATCGTTCTTGTAACCTCCGATCATGGGGAAATGCTGCAAGAACACGGCGAATACGGCCATGGATTTTTTCTTTATCGTCCTTCGTTGCACGTTCCTTTGATTCTTCACATTCCAGAAACCAGGCCGAAAGTGATTTCCGATCCGGTTCAATTGGTCGATTTGGCGCCGACTTTGTTGCATTTAACCGGACTCCCGGTGCCGGAACATTTTCAGGGTGAAAGCGTCACCCCCTTGATTCGAGCGGGTGCAAAAAAGAAAAACCGTCAGGCATTCGCAGAGTCTTACTTTGCATCCATCCAACTGGGAGTAAGCCCCCTGATGTCGATTCAGGAGGGAGCTTTCAAATATATTGAGAGTCCGCGCCCTGAATTGTACAACCTGGAGGAGGACTCGGCTGAAATGCACAACCTCTATTCGGAAAAACGCAAAATTGCGGATTCGTTGAAGCAAAAACTGGCTAAGTATCAGAAGGCCTATCAGACCGAGTATTCGAAAGTGGAAAAGAAAAAAGTCAGCGCGGAAGAAGCCGAGCAGTTTGCGGCTCTGGGATATCTCGGTGGGAATGTTTCTGAAGAATTGTGGGACCGGACGAAAGATCCCAAAGACTACATCAATGATTGGACTCAGCTTCTGGATACGACCTTGCTTGTCAAACAAGGACGATTTCAGGAGGCGCTCGAAAGGATCGGAAAGATCACGGCAAAGGCTGACCGGCCAACGGTTTCGATTTTGATCCTTCAAGTCAAATGTTATGAAGGTCTGAAGGATTATGAGAAGGCGGAACAGGCGGCAAAACTGATGGGTGATTCCAGGATGGCATCTACTTATCTGGCAGGAATTTATGCCGCCACCGGAAGAACGGAGGAAGCTTCCCGGGAATACAAGCGTGCACTCGAACAAGACTTTTCCTATTTCGTTCTTTATAATTACGTGCTTTTTCTGAAAAATTACGGCAAAAAATCGGAGGCTGCTGACGTTGTCAACAAGGTTTTGGAAACACGCCGGGATAACCAGGCTAAACCGATGCTTGCCGAGATTCATTACTTGCTGGAGGACTGGAAACGATCCGAAGAATTATTGAAGGAATTGATTGCAGAACGGCCCTGGGAAGCCAAATGGTACGTCCAGCTTGCGTCTGTCTATCAATCGAATGGAAAGGCCGACCAGGCAATCGCTTTGCTACAGAACAATTATTCACGTTTTTCTGAAAATCCTGAGTATCTGCTGAGACTCGGAATTTTATTCCGTGTCAAAAGTCAACCTGAACCCGAAATGGGCGCTTTCCAGAAGATGATACGAGTTGCGCCTGAGGATCCAAGAGGGTATTTGTATCTGGCTAAGGCGGTTTTGGATCACACTCGAAATGCCGATGCTGCGATCAAACTCGGTCAAAAAGGGTTCGAGTTAAACCCTGACCGTCCCATGAAAATCTTCGGCCATTATGTTTTGAGCGATGCTTATCAGGTCGCGGGAAAACTTTCGGAGTCGGACAAAGAGCTTCAACTGGCCAAGTCGCTTGAGGATGTACGAATGTAATGGAAGCAATAGAAAATTATCATGGCAAAAAATAAAAAACGAAAACGGAGCAGCGTTGTTCCTCAGCCGGCTCCTCCGAAGGCTCAACAACAGCCCGAGTCTGGGCCTGCCAGGAAAAAAAGGAACCTGCCCCTTGCCGGCGGGGTTCTTCTTATATTGGTTTTAGCCGGGGCGCTTCTCTTCTGGTTCTTGCGACCATCGAAAGAAGTGGTGACCGGGGCTTATAAAGATTACAACTTGTTGTTCATTACTCTGGATACTTTGCGCGCGGATCATCTCCCGATTTATGGATATTCAAAGGTCAAGACGCCTCATTTGGACCGGTTCGCGGATGAAAGTTACGTCTTTGATGATGCAATTGCGCATGCGCCGTTAACTCTTCCTTCACACACATCCATGTTTACAGGCATGCTTCCGATAGGACATGGAGTCCGGGATAACGGAGGATTTCTCGTGGATCCTAAGCAAACAACACTTGCTGAAATTCTGAAAGGAAAGGGTTATGCGACCTCGGCGTTTGTTTCCTCATTTGTATTGGGTTCCCGCTGGCAATTGAATCAGGGTTTTGATTTGTACTACGACAATTTCAACATGGCCGAGTTTAAGAAATTGAATCCGCAGGACGCGCAGCGTCCCGCAGAGCAAACCGCGGGTGAAGTGACTCATTGGCTTGAAGACAACAAGAATAAGCGGTTCTTTTGCTGGGCACATTTCTATGATCCTCATGATCCTTATGAGCCGCCTGAACCTTATAAGACTGAATACTCTGCGCTTCCCTACGATGGAGAGATTGCGTACACGGATGAGTACGTGGGGAAGCTTCTGAAAAAACTGGAAGAGCTGAATCTGAAAGATCGGACGATAGTTGTGATCACCGCGGATCATGGAGAAAGCCTGGGAGAGCATCAGGAAATCACCCATGCAATGTTCGTTTATAACGCAACACAACAGGTTCCGCTTCTGATTCGTTTGCCGGGAGATTCGGGACGAAGAGTGAAAGATGTCGTTCGGCACATTGATTTGGCGCCTACGTTGCTGGAACTTCTTGGAATAGCTCCTTTGTCAGAGATGCAAGGGAAAAGTTTGATTTCGCTAATCAGCGGAAAGAAAGAATCACCCCGGATGGCTTTTAGCGAAAGCATCTATGCTGAGCTTCATTACGGCTGGTCCCCTGTTCAGAGTCTCACAACGGCTGAGTATAAATATATCGATACGCCAAAGCCGGAACTGTACGACCGCAAGAATGATCCCCGGGAGTTACACAATCTGATTCAGAAAAAAGCTTCCATTGCGAAAGTCTTAAAATCTGAGATCCAGGATATAGTCGCCAAATACTCAGGAAAAAATCTGGCCGGGCCTACGAAAATG
>JBKKAT010000303.1:0-5754 GCA_046714535.1 Acidobacteriota bacterium
TCGTGGGCTCGGAGTTGTGTATAAGAGTCAGCCAGAACACTCCGTCAAGGGAGGTGAAAGAAGGAGTGATTCTGCCAAAACAAAAATAGAAGATTTATCAAACAATCAGTATGAAAAACTCCTTCAGGAGTATGAGAGTCAGTATCAGAATCTTGTGGAAGGCCAGATCATTAAGGGCCGCGTTTTAAAAATCACAGAAGGGGAAGTTTTTGTCGACGTAGGGCATAAATCGGAAGGGATTGTGCCGATCCGGGAAGTGCTGGGACCGGATGGCAAAGTTACCGTGAAGCCCGGTGATGAAATCTCTGTTTTGATGGAACAGAATGAAGAAGTCGACGGATATCTATTGCTTTCGCGCGAAAAAGCGGAACGCATTCGAGTATGGGACCTGGTGGAAAACGCCTTTCGCGATGACAGTGTCCTCACGGGTCGCGTTGTGGAAAAGGTCAAAGGTGGCCTCTCCGTAGATATAGGAGTTCGCGCATTCTTACCCGGTTCCCAGGTAGACATCAAGCCGATTCGCAATCTTGATCATTTCGTAAACCAGCAAATTCGTGTCCGCATTTTGAAGTTGGATCAAAAGAAAGGAAATATTGTTCTTTCACGCAAGGCAGTCGTGGAAGAGGAATTGGACACAGTCCGCAAAGATGTACATGAATCGCTGGAAAACGGTCGATCGGTCAAAGGTACGGTTAAAAACATTACCGAGTATGGCGCCTTTGTAGATTTAGGCGGCATCGATGGATTGATTCATATTACAGATATGTCCTGGGGTCGAGTCAATCATCCTTCAGAAATATTTAATGTGGGCGATCAAGTGGACGTAGCTGTTCTCAACTACGATCCGGAAAACAACAAGGTATCCCTGGGCTACAAACAACTCCAGCCGGATCCCTGGCTTGCGGTGATTGAAAAATATCCCGTAGGCGAACGGGTAAAAGGGAAAGTGATTAACCTTGCCGATTACGGCGCTTTTGTGGAACTGGAAAAAGGCGTCGAAGGACTCATTCACATTTCCGAAATGTCCTGGAATGAGAAGATCAAACATCCTTCCAAAATCCTGACGATTGGAAATTGGGTCGAAGCAGTTGTTTTGAGTATTGATGCCACCAGTAAACGAATTTCTCTTGGCTTAAAACAAACCGAGCAGAACCCATGGGATGCATTAAAAGAGAAATATCCAGCGGGAACCGCTATCACGGGACGCGTGAAAAACATTACGGATTTCGGCGTTTTTGTGGAAGTGGAAGAAGGAATTCATGGATTGATTCACATTAGCGACTTGAGCTGGAGCAAACGCGCAAAGAATCCGAGTGAGTACGTGCGTAAGGGAGATCGGGTTTCCGCAAAAGTTCTGGAAATCGATCCCGTGAAACAGCGTTTATCTCTCGGATTGAAGCAAATGCAGCCAGACATCTGGTCCGAATTTTTCCGGAAATACAGAGTCGGAGACAATGTGGAGGGTCGCATCGTCAACCTGACAAACTATGGAGCATTTGTGGAGCTGGAAGACGGCATCGAAGGGCTCGTTCATGTGTCTGAAATGGGCATGGAACGGGTCGAAAATCCTCAAGAACATTTTCAGCTGGGAGATGTCGTGAAAGCGAAGATCATTAAGATGGATCAAGCCGAAAAGAAAATTGGTTTGAGCATCAAAGAAGTGCAGATGGAAGAAGAACGCAGGATGATCGACAGCTATAAATCCAGCGATAAAGTTACACTATTGGATCTTGCGGGTGGAGAACTTATCAAACCACTTGATAAGGATAACTAGGAAAGAGGGCGCCGTGGAAACTACGAAGTTGATGACGAAAGCGGACTTGATCTCGGAAGTTTCTAGAATCGCCGAATTGTCCAAGAAAGACGCAGAAAATATAGTGAACGTTTTTCTGGATCGAATCGTGGATGCGCTCAAAGATGGCGAAAAAATTGAGTTGCGGGGGTTCGGCTCTTTCAAGCTGCGCCGCCGCAACAGCCGGATCGGTCGCAATCCCAGGACAAGTGAAGCTGTTCAGGTTCCTGCCAAGAAGGTTCCTTATTTTAAACCCGGTAAGGACCTGAAAAAGCTGATCAATAAAGCAAGCGTTTAAGATCGTCGACGTATCGCGCGTCTTCGGGTCTGCGCGTTAACCAGTATGGATACGTTACTATCCCCCTGGAGATTTGACTACGTGACAGGTGGCACAAAAAAGGGTGGTTGTGTTTTTTGTAACGCCATCGAAGATGCGGATCATCCGGATTCGTTGATTGTTCATCAAGCCAAACATAATTTCGTTTTGCTGAACCGTTATCCCTACAATATCGGGCACATCATGATTGCGCCCTACAAGCATCTTTCGAATCCGCTGGAAGTGGATCCGGAAACACTCGAAGAGATGATGCTCTTATTTCAACGCGCAATGCAGGCGCTTCAAACCGCCTACAAGCCGGATGGTTTCAATATGGGAATGAATCTGGGTAAATGTGCGGGTGCCGGAGTGGAAGAGCACTATCATCTGCATGTTGTTCCCCGCTGGAATGGCGATACCAGTTTCATGTCCACTCTCGCTGAAACCCGCGTAATCCCCGAAGACTTCAACGTTACCCTCGCGAAATTAAAACCTCTGTTTTGACGGATACTCCTGCTCATGCTCATGATCTTGCTCATGATCATGCTCGTACTCGAGCCGGCAAGCGTGAGCATGAGCAAGATCATGAGCATGAGCAAGAGTAAGAGCAAGAGTAAGAGCATGAGTATCTGCGGTAAAATGAGTTTATGGATTTTGAATTAAACGAAGAAGAGAAGATGCTGCAGCAGCTTGTGCGAGACTTTGCTGAAAACGAAGTCAGACCGATTGCTGCCGAGATTGACCGGTCCGGGCGATTCCCATCTGAAACCATTCGCAAAGCGGCGGAGCTTGGCTTAACCGGCATCAGCGTTCCGGAGCAATACGGCGGTGCCGGGCTGAGAAGTCTCGCAACGGTCATAGCAATCGAAGAAATTTCGCGATGTTGCGCGGCAACGGGCGTGATTCTATCAGTGAATAACAGTCTGGTGTGCGATCCGCTGCTAAAGTACGGCAGTGAGGAACAGAAAGAGCGAATTCTGAAATCGCTGGCTTCCGGTGAAAACCTCGGCTGCTTCGGTCTCACTGAGCCGCAAGCGGGTAGCGACGCATCCAATCTACGAACGACGGCCGTGCCGGATGGCGATGACTATATTATCAACGGCCAAAAAGTGTGGATCACCAATGCGCCGAACGCGGACTGGGCGCTTCTTTTTTGCGTGACCGAGCGGAAAGAGAAACATCATGGGATTACTGCCCTGATGATCAACAGAGATACTCCCGGTTTTTCCGTTGGAAAACACGAAGAAAAAATGGGAATCCGTGCCGCGGTATCCGCCGCATTACATTTGGAGAATTGCCGTGTGCCGGCTGCCAACCGGCTGGGTGAAGAAGGGGATGGATTTAAAATTGCTCTGTCAACGTTAGACGGAGGAAGAATCGGGATTGCCGCGCAGGCAGTGGGGATTGCCCAGGGGGCGTACGAAGCGGCACTCAACTATGCAAAGCAACGAACCGCCTTTGGGAATACGATCGCATCTTTTCAGGCGATTCAGTTCATGCTTTCCGATATGGCAACTGAAATTGAAGCTGCACGACTTCTTACGTACGGGGCGGCCCTTGCGAAAGACTCCGGAAAACGTTTCAGTAAAGAAGCGGCAATGGCAAAATTATTTGCTTCGGAAACTGCAATGAAGCAAACCATTAAAGCCGTACAAATCCATGGCGGATACGGCTACAGCACGGAATTTCCGGTAGAACGCGCGATGCGTGACGCGAAAATCACTGAAATCTACGAAGGCACTTCCGAAATCCAGCGCCTGGTGATTGCCCACTCCATCCTGACATAGGAATTAACACAGAGACACAGAGACACAGAGAAAAATTTAAACTTTAACTCTGTGTCTCTGTGCCTCTGTGTTGAGTGAGCTTTTCTTCGGCCAATCGCACAAGAGTGTTCACCGTGATGTAGGAATATACGTTGCGCATCGTGACGTCCGTCGCGTCCTTTAACTCAGGCAACCACTCACTCAGCTTTTCAATAGACTCCGCTGACAGACGTCCATTTTGCGTGGTTTGTGCCTGTGAAAAATCAGCGCGCACCAGTAAATCCAGTTTGGGATCACGCAATCGCGTGGCGAATCGTTTTTCCAAACCAAAAATCATATCCAGAAAATCCAGCGAGTCCGCTCCCAGATCGTCGATCAAACGGGATTCCGGATGAATTTCCTGTTTACTGATTGCAAGACTCTCTGCAATACAATCCTGAACGGCAGAATAAATTTCTTGATTATCCATGTTCAGACTTAATCCAACGCAGGACAGATTCTGATTGTTTGCGGGTTGTAGCCACCGGCTCTTCGGCGGGATAGCCGACTGTGATCAGAGCAGCGAGGTCCCAGGAAGTGGGAATGGTAAGAATTGTCTTTATCTGCTCTGCGGCTACCAGAGGTCCGGTCATGCAGGAAGTTCCCAGACCGTTCGAATGCGCATACAACATCAGGTTTTGAATCGCCAGAGAAGTGGAAGTCAAACCGGAATAGTACTCCATCCTTCTAATAGTTTCGAATGAATGCTTTGGTAGATCATTCTTCATGAGATTCGATAGAACGGCAATTTCCCGAAAGGCCGCCGCAATGACAACCGGTGCGTGCTGGAAACGCACAAAGTAATCTCCGTACGCCCGAAAGGCGTCCATATATTGTGGTTCGATGTGTGCAACAATTTGATCAATCGATCGCGAGACCGCCCTTGCCATTTGATCGATGGTGTTCGGATCGTCTGTAACAAAGAATCGCCACGGCTGCTTATTGCTTGCGGAAGGGGCCATGATCGCCATATTGATGAGTTCCTCGATCCGTTCGCGTCCGGGATGTTCGGATGTAAAAGAGCGCACAGAGCGGCGGGAGATCATTGCTTCACGCAATGTCATAATGAGAATCCGCCATCTGCCGTAAACAGTCCGCCGGTGAGAAATGAGGCGCGATCGGATAGCAGAAAGGCCACCAACTCTGCAATCTCGGCCGGCGTGCCGAATCTACGCAATGGAATTTGCCGTCTGATTTCCTCGCCTGCGAACTCCTGCGTCTGGCGAAACATTTCCGTGTCGACTGGTCCGGGATCCACGCAATTCACCCGCACTCCTTTCCGTCCGTACTCTAAGGCAAGCGCCCTTGTGAGTGCTGACAGGGCTCCCTTTGTGGCAGCATAGATGGATTGGCCGGATCCAACGCGTGAATTGGTTACCGATCCAACATTGACAATCGAGCCGCATCTCCGCTCCATCATGTGAGGAATGATGTAACGGCAGCAGTAGATGGCTCCCACAAGATTCGTTTGAATTTGTTGATCGATCATCAAATCGGTCTGCGAAAGGAGCAGACCTTGTATGTTAATTCCCGCATTGTTCACCCAACCTTCAATTGTTAAGCCGTGTTCCAATAATCCATCACACGTACCTGCAATGGAATCGGAGCTTCTCACATCGAAAGGAAGGAGAAAAGCTGAATCGGAGCGGACACCATTTAACTCATCGCAAAACGCATTGGCGCTTTCTTCATTTTGTAAGTAATTGATTCCTACCGTGGCCCCTTCCCGTACGCATAATTCGGCAATCGCTTTTCCAATTCCCCTGGATGCGCCCGTAACAATGATCGTTTTGCCGCGTAGCATGTGATTTTTTTACAAAAGATAACGAAGGGAACAAAGA
>JBKKAT010000304.1:0-2530 GCA_046714535.1 Acidobacteriota bacterium
GGACAGAGATTTCCACTTGTATTGTTAGATACTTCCTCGGCCTCCTGCTCTACAAATTGGGCTGTATCCTTTCTTCCTTCGCAATAGCGACGGAGAGCAGCGGCAATTGCATCTGGTACAGATCGAATTCTGTTCGGGCCAAAGCCCGCATCACGGCTACCGCCTATGCCGGCTAGATGCTTTGCAATGAATTCTACTCGCTCTTGTTCTGAGATTTCTGAAGGGATTCTTAGAAGCAGGGAACAAAGACGGCCGAGGGCTTCGGCATCGGCTGCGATATCAGATCCCGCTTTGCCCACATTTACGAATATTTCAAAGGGTTCTTTGTGGCCATTCTCATTTATAGTGATGAAGACGCCTCCGAATGGTGATTTTACTTTGAGCGTTTGGCCTGAAAGTGCTTCTGGCCTGGCTTTCGTTTTTTTGGAAGTGGGTTTTGGTTCGGTTTCAGTATTTGATATGGAGCCCTGGATCAGGACCTGGTTCGGTTTGCAACCGTCGCGATAAACCGTAATGCCAAGACATTCGAGTTTCCATGCTTGCATGTACGCATCGGCAACATCCTCCGGACTTGCGCCATTCGGAAGATTAATCGTCTTGGAAACCGCGTTGTCCGTGTATTTCTGAAATGCCGCCTGCATCTTTACATGCCATTCGGGCGGTACTTCATGCGCGGTTTTAAAAAGATTTTTGAGCTCTCCGGGAAGATTTGTTTCCGCAATGGTTCCGTGCTTGCGCACATGCTCTTTCAAAGTCTCGGACCAGAATCCTTCGTCGCGCATCACTTTTTCAAAAAACGGATTGAAGAACTCAAAACCTAAACGGTGTTTGAAATACAAACCAAAGATCGGCTCAATTCCGCTGGAACATCCCGCAATGATGCTGATGGTTCCTGTGGGAGCGATCGTTGTGACTGTCGAGTTACGCAAAGGATACCGGTCCTTGTAGATCGATTCCTTCCAGCGCGGAAAAGTTCCTCGTTCTTCCGCAAGCGCTCGCGATTCATCGTGCGAAACTTCTTCAATAAACTGCATGATCTTTTGCGCAAGCTCAATCGCTTCTTCGGATTGATAGGGAATTCGCAACTGAAAAAGCAAATCCGCCCAGCCCATCACACCCAGACCAATCCGTCGATTGTTCTTGACTATGTCGTCAATCTGTTTCAAGGGAAACGGATTGCACTCGATCACATCATCCAGAAAACGAACAGACAACCGTGTAATGCGATCCAGTTCCGCATAATCCAGGGCGCCCTCTTTCATGATGTATCCCAGATTGATGGATCCCAGGTTGCAAGACTCATAAGGATACAGCGGCTGTTCCCCGCATGGATTTGTCGATTCAACCGGACCACAGCCAGGAATTGGATTTGAGTTCCCGCTGTTGATCCTGTCGATAAAAACAAGACCTGGATCGCCTGTTTGCCAGGCTGCCTCTACAATTTTCTTAAACACATCACGGGCATTTAACCGTCCGGTTTCTTTTCCGGTTTTCGGTGAAATCAAAGCAAACGTTTCGTTTCTTTCGTAAGCGCCCATGAATTCATCCGTGATCGCAACAGAAATATTGAAGTTACTGACTTCCCCCGAAAGCTTGCAGTCAATGAACTCCATTACATCCGGGTGATCCACCCGGAGAATTCCCATGTTCGCGCCCCGTCTCGTTCCCCCTTGCTTTAACGATTCGGTCGCAGCGTCAAACACTTTCATGAACGAAACCGGACCCGAAGCCACACCCTTTGTGGTAGATACCATATCGTGGCGCGGTCTGATTCGTGAAAATGAAAAACCTGTGCCACCACCTGATTTGTGGATGATTGCTGCATTTTTTACCGATTCAAAAATGCCCGCAATACTGTCCTCAACCGGTAAAACATAACAGGCGGAATACTGTAAGTGATTTCCTTTTCCCGCATTCATCATTGTTGGTGAATTCGGAATGAACTTACGCTGCACCATCATTTTGTAAAACTCGCCGGTAATCTCATCGGCTTCTTCTTTACTCTTCCAGGAAAGTTCCGATTTCCCGATTTCCGCTGCAACATTCCAGCAGCGATCATCGGCTGTTTCGATGACTTGTCCGTTTTGGTCTTTTAGCAGGTATCGTGCTGCAAGGATTTCTAAGGCGTTTTGCGTCCATGAGGATTCGACTTGGGGCCTTTGGAGTTGAGAAATATTCATTTTTTACTTACCTCTTTTTGCTTTGAATCTGAAACCTGAAAGCTCGAGTTATTCATTTACTCGTCGAGGTTTCCTCATAAGATATGAATGCAAGAGTTTGGCCAGGTTTTAAATTCGTTGCTTTTGAGACGACAAGAAGGACGCGCTTCTGATCGTGTTGTCAGAGGGGTTTTTAGCAGGTTCCTTGAGGGTGAAGGAGAAAAGAAAGTGCTTGGCGGGTAATCCGGAGTGGTGCGTTTGCTCTTAGTCCATGGTTTTCCAGCTTTTGAACTGCCAGGATGTTCTCGATCTCCATTTCCTCCAGTTCTTTAAAAGTGAGTTCAGTTAGACGATTCGCTTCGATTAAGGCC
>JBKKAT010000305.1:0-4756 GCA_046714535.1 Acidobacteriota bacterium
CTGCTCTTGAGTGAGACCGGCAGCATGGCTGAGTTTCCGCGGTTAACTCAATTTGTCCCCGGCCTCTTCGATATCATGGTGGATTGGATTGTGCAAATTACAGGAAAGAAAACATAACACAGAGGCACAGAGCCACAGAGAAAAATATGGGCTAACTCTGTGTCTCTGTGTTATGTTCTTACGCTTTGCCGAGGACCATCGCGAGGAGGGCCATTCTGACGTAAAGGCCGTACTCCATCTGGCGGAAATAGGCCGCGCGCGGATCGCTATCAACTTCCACACTGATTTCATTCACGCGCGGTAACGGGTGCATCAGAACCATTTTCGGTTTCGCTCTGTTCAAAGTATCAGGCGTGATTACGTACGCATCCTTGACCAATTCATAGTCCTCTGAGTTTTCAAAGCGCTCCCGCTGAACACGCGTAACATACAACACATCGGTGTGTGGCAGAATTTCATCCAGCTCCCTGAATTCATGCTGCTCGATCCCTGCCGCTTTTAATTCTTCCATGACAGTCTGGGGCATTCGTAAAATATCGGGCGATACGTAATTCAAACGCGCTCCATACAAGCGCAGTAAACGGGATAAAGAATGCACAGTGCGGCCATATTTCAAATCACCAAGCAGCGTCACGGTGAGTCCTTGCAGATGACCGAGCTCTTCTTGAATGGTAAACAAGTCCAGAAGCGCCTGCGTCGGATGTTCGCCTGTTCCGTCTCCTGCGTTGATTAAAGGCTTCCGCAAATAACGAGCCGCTGTCTGGGCGGCGCCGGTTTCCGGATGCCGCAACACGATCACATCCGAATAGCATTCGAGTGTCCGTACCGTATCGATCAGCGTTTCTCCCTTGGCGACTGAAGAGTATTTCACTTCACTGATCGGAATAACGCTTCCACCAAGACGTTCAATTGCAGACGTGAAAGAGGAGGCTGTACGTGTTGATGGTTCGTAGAATAAATTCGCAAGAATTTTTCCTTTTAGTAAATCAATACTTCCCAAACGCTCGACCATGTGGCGCATTTCTTCAGCGACTGCGAATATGTATTCCAGGTCTTCCCGCGTGAATTGCATGACGGCCAATATGTGTTGACCGTAAAAACGTCCGTCTGCACGCTCTCCTAAAGGTAAGCGCACGCCGCCCGATGTTCGGTCTCCTCTTCGTTTCATTCTTTTCATGGCCAAAGCATTATATCGTACGATTTATTTCTCCAAATAATCCCAGACCATCGCAGACATGACCTCCACACCCACTTTGAAGCTTTCCGGATCCGCGTCAAAATCAGGAGTGTGCCCGCCTGATGTAATTTTTTTCGCTTTATTGGCGACTCCCAGGCGGTAAAAAAATGCCGGAATTTCACGGGAGTAGTAAGAAAAATCTTCGCCTCCCATTCCCGATTCGGTGACGGCAATATTCTTTTCACCGACAATTCTCTTCATTGTAGGAAGCATTTGTTGAATCAACGCCGCGTCATTCTTGATCGAGGGATAGCCCTTTCTATACTTCATTTCATAGGTGGCGCCGTAACCTTCGGTAACACCTTTTAGAATCTGATGCATCATCCGGATCACATCATCCTGCACTTTGTCATTTAGCGTTCTAACCGTGCCGCGAAGTTCGGCGGATTCAGCAATGATGTTTTCACGGCTTCCTCCCTTCACCATGCCGATGGTTAGAACGAACGGCTCCCGCGCAGAAATACGCCGGCTGCGGATGGTTTGAAGTTTCAGAACGGCATCGGAAGCCACCACAATCGCGTCGATTCCATTTTCGGGGGATGCTGCGTGTGCCATTTTCCCTTTGATCAGGATCACAAATCGGTCCGAATTTGCGCTGGCAACACCTTCTGTGTATTCCAGCTTGCGCGTTTCGAGCGGTTGGCCATCGATTAAAGAGGATGCTGAGGAGTGAAGTCCAAAAATTGCGGCTGGTTTTGGATTCTCCAGAGCCCCTTCTCGAATCATTCTTTTTGCTCCCCAGTCACCCGGATAGTCTGCGGGGAGACTTTCTTCAGCGGGTTGAAATAGGAACTTCACAGTACCCGGAAGTTCAGCGCGGTGCTTCGCCAGTAATCCGGCAACGCCAAGCGCCACGGTCATATGAACATCGTGTCCGCATGCGTGCATCACACCCGGATTCTTCGATTTATACGGAACATCGCGGTTTTCTTGAATCGGCAACGCATCCATGTCGGCACGCACAGCAATAACCGGACCCGGCTTTCCCCCTTTCAAAAGACCGATCACTCCATGTCCTGCAATTCCCGATTTCACTTCCAGACCCAGCGCCCGCAATCGCTCGGCAATGATTTTGCCTGTTCTTTCTTCTTGATTCGACAGCTCAGGATGCATGTGGAAATCAGAACGGATTTCTACCAGACGTTCGAACATTGCCTCAACATCCGCGTGGAATTGTTTGTCTCGAATTTGATCAGAGAAAACGGGATTTAAGACGAAAGTAATCAACAGAATCGTTAGTAGATTTTTCATATAGTCGTGTTTCTTCTTCATACAAGGAAAAAAGGATTACGATTATGATTATGATCAAGATTACGATTACGATCCACGATTATTTAAAGGCCTGCGCTCCCTTAGATTTCGCCCCAGCGGAGCTTGCTTTTGAGAATATCAAAGTAACCCTTGAACGGAGATTTGATGAGCCGTAGACGATAAGAGCTTTTTGCAATTTCCACGTACTCTTCATTTTGTAGTACGCGCATCGTTTGGCCGTCCAGTGTAAGACTGACATTTTCTGCCGGAGTAAGCGCGTGCACAGAAATCGTAAGATGATCCGGCACAACCAGTGGCCTGTGATTCAAGCTATGCGGGCAAATCGGGGTCATCACGATTGCTTCCATTGTGGGAAATACAATCGGACCACCTGCGGCAAGCGAATAGGCTGTGGACCCTGTTGGCGTTGAGATGATTAACCCATCCGCCTTAAACAAGGCCAGGAAGTGCTGATCGACTCGCGTTTCAATTTCCAGCAAGCGTGCAATTCCAGCTTTCGAAATAACTGCATCATTAATGACGTGTCCTTCAAAAATAATCTGATCATCTTTTTTGATTCTGGCTTCCAGAAGATGCCTTGTTTCAATAACAATCTGTTCTTCCTGAATCTTTTCCAGAACCGGAACCATTTCCTCTACGGTGATTTCCGTTAAAAATCCCAACCTTCCCAGGTTGATCCCAAGTATCGGTATATCTTTGCGAAGGGCGAGCTTGCCAGCCGCCAGAAATGTGCCATCTCCGCCCAGAACCATAATCATGTCGCAACGATCCTGAAATTCATCTTTGCTTATCGATTCAATGCCGGGCATTTCGGGGTTCTCGTCGGACCACAGAACGCTTGCTCCTCGTTGATTCATCCAGAAAAAAATACTTTGCAATAGATCCTGCGTGCCTCCGTAGCCAGGTTTCATAACGATTCCAACGTTGCGATAAGGGAATGTCATTGCATCAACTCACGAACCCTTCGAGTAAATTCCTCTTCGCTCCATCCATGTTCTTTTGATAAGTGTACAAGAAATTCTCTGTTTCCACTGCCTCCCAGGATCGGTGAATCGATGAGACCTTTAATCTGCCAGGGACTACCGATGTTAAAAAAATCCAGGAGCGCCCGCGAATGAATGGCCGGATCCCGGATGATTCCACCTTTGGGAACATCTTCAGGACCGGCTTCGAATTGAGGTTTAAAGAGTAAGATGACTTCATTTGTGATACCGGCAAGCGGTTCCAGTATTTTGTTTGCGCCGATGAAAGAAACGTCCATAACAGCAAAATCGATTGTCTCGGGAAACATCTGTTTGTTTAAATAACGGGCATTCGTGCGTTCCATTACTTTCACGCGCGGATCGTGCCTCAGTCTCCATGCGAGTTGTCCATATCCAACA
The DNA here is from genome assembly GCA_046714535.1 of Acidobacteriota bacterium. GTDB lineage: Bacteria > Acidobacteriota > HRBIN11 > JAKEFK01 > JAKEFK01 > JAKEFK01. The sequence goes on from JBKKAT010000305.1 coordinate 3,892, forward strand.
TCTATGCAATAGATTTTTGCGGCATTCCGTTGAAGCAGGCAATCCGTAAAGCCACCTGTTGAAGCACCGATATCCAGTCCGACTTTGCCGCTTACATCCACACCAAATGCATCCAGGGCTGCTTCCAGTTTAATACCGCCTCTGCTCGCATATTTTAACCCTTGCAGGATTCGAATGTCCGCATCGAGCCGGGTGAGCTGGCCGGCTTTAGCCGCGGGAATATGTCCGATCAAGACTTGACCCGCAAGAATCAGCTTTTGAGCTGCTTCACGGCTTTCGACAAGACCGCGCTGGACCAGAAGCTGATCCAATCGTAGTTTTCCAGGCACCTAATGTTTCCGGTTCAAGAGATATTCAGCGAATGAAATAAGATATCGATTGTTATCAAAATCAGCAACGGCTGCCGACGCAGCTTGCATCAAGTCTGCCGCGAGTTTTCTGCTCTCCTGAAGTCCAAGTATGGCCGGGTAGGTGGCTTTGCCGGCGTGCTGGTCCTTTCCCGCAGTTTTACCCAGAGACTCCGTCGTTCCTTCGACGTCCAAAATATCATCCACAATTTGAAAAGCCAGTCCCAGTTCTTCTCCGTATTGCGAAAAGGCTCGCTCGACTTCTGCTCCTTTCTTCAAAACAACAGCCGGCGCGGTTGCACAATAGCCGAGCAAGGCCGCCGTTTTCATAGCGTGGATCATTTCAAGCTCTACACGGCTCAACGTTTTTGTTTCTCCCAGAATATCCAGAACCTGTCCGCCAATCATGCCTTGAGTGCCTGCCGCTTTGGCCAATAATGAAATTAACCGGCAGCGTATTTCCGGTTCATAGTGAGCATTATTTAGAATTTCCAGGCCTGCGGTCAGGAGAGCATCTC
>JBKKAT010000306.1:0-6842 GCA_046714535.1 Acidobacteriota bacterium
GTAGTACACGGTTTTAGCCATATCCTCGCCACCAGAAAGGATGTAGGCATCCACAAAAGCTTCCAGGGCCTGTTCGTATTCGTGTCTTTCGTATTAAATACCACCCAGGTTCTTGTGGATGTCCTCACAGAAAGGATCCAATTCTCTTGCCTTGATGAATTCTTCCAGCGCCATCCCTGCATCCCCTTGTTCATAGTAAATTTTGCCGAGCAAATACCGCGTCTCAGAGACATTTTCATTTTTAAATTTTGAAAGTTCGAGCAGTTCAACCGCACTCTCCAGTTTCCCGCGCGAATAATAAAAAGTTGCAAGGCTCAAATAACGTTGCGCAAGCAAATCATCCTCTGTTTTCATCGAATTCTGCCCGGTGCTTTCCTGTGTTTCGTCCATTCCTGGTTCAGTCAATTGTAATCGGTATCGTGGTTATGGTGACAATCCTAAATGACGATTAACTGTACAATAGGGAATGGTTATGTTGCGCAAAATCGTTCTCGTACTTGTACTGTCGCTTGTCTTCGCGACTGCATTTGCGAAAGAACGAATGGTTTTCATCTACTACTACGGCTGGTATGGAAATCCCGCCTACGATCTTCAATGGTCTCACTGGCAGGAAAACCAACACCAACCACCCTGGGACATTGCCTCCTCGTTTTATCCGAGGCTCGGAGCCTATAGCAGTCGTGACCCGGCGGTTCTTGATCTGCATATGAAATGGATCGCTCAAACCAATATTCATGCTTTGATTTTCTCCTGGTGGGGCAAGAAGGATCCCACGAACGAAGTGGCGGAACCGCTTCTGAATGCTGCCGCGAAATACAATCTCAAAGTTGCATTCCTGATTGAGCCTTATTCAGGGCGGACAACCAAAAAGATTTGTGATGACATCGAATATCTAACAGCGACCTATGGAAATCATCCTGCTTTCTTAAAAATCGCGCGACCCACGACTTTCGGACCAAACCCTGCTGCACGCGGCCTCTTTTTCATTTACGATCCCGATTACCCGGATTCGCAGCTTCGAACTTTGAGCGATACCGTTCACAAAAGTCACTACGATTCGATTGTGCTATTCCAATCGACCGATGCAGGACTGATTGAAAAGAGCCATGCTGATGGAATTTTTGCTTACGAAGCGGTTATCGATGTGATGCATTTCTACAAAGGGATTCAAGAATCGGTCAATCGGGAAGGGGGCTTGTTCGTTCCGTGCGTTGCTCCCGGTTTCAACATCAATCGTCTTCTGGGTGAGCCCTCCCCTCTTTCACGGAACCGCAAGAAGGGTGACACCTACGATGATTGGTGGGAACATACAATCGCGGCAGATCCGGAATTCGTCGCGGTTCTGAGCTTTAACGAATGGCATGAAGGCACGCAAATTGAACCGGCAATTCCCGTAACGAAAATCAAACCTCGTTACCTGTCTTATGAAAAGTCCTATGATAAATACGGCAAAAAGGCACAATTCAGCTATCTCCGGCGGACTGAGCGGTGGATCAGGCTTTTTCTACAGCTACCGTGAAAATCAAAGTTGCGGCATGTCAGCAGCCTCTTCACGAAGAGTTAAATGAAGCGACGCTTCAACAGCTCAGAGCCTACTCTCCCGATTTCGTTTGCCTGCCCGAACATTATCCGCTTCGGAAAAATGTACAGAACCTTGAACAGGCGGCTGCATTATTCGAACAACGAAGACAATATCTGCAATCTGTTTCTTCGAAACTTTCCGCTGTCTTAATTGGCGGAACCCTGACGGAGCTTACACGGGAAGGCTACTTCAACACCTGTTATGTTTTTGAGGATGGGAAACAAGCGGGCTTCTACCGGAAAGTTTATCCCACCGCACGCGAACAGGAAGCCGGAGTTTTAAGAGGAAATGAATTCAAGATGTTCGAACTTCGAGGAATACGCGTAGGAGTTTTGATTTGCGCCGATGTTTTGTTTAATCAATCGTTTGAGGAATTGACAGCTTTGGGATGTGAGATCACGTTCATTCCAACTGCTTCTCCTTTTCGAAAAGGGGAAAGTGTGGAAGAAAAATATGAACGGGATCGCTCTATTTTTGTAGAAGGTGCCAGAAAGCTTGGCTGTCCCGTGGTAAAAACTTGTGGGGTCGGAACAACGTTTGGGCATCCCATTCAGGGCCGCAGTTTGATCGCCACGCCGGAAGGAATCGTCGCCCGCGCCGAACCGCATCAAGAACAGGAAGCGCTGATTCTATTTGCTGACTTGAATATTTAACAAAAGCAAACAAAGGAAACGAAGACTTTGATTTTGAACAGAAGATCGCGACGCAAAGATCAAAAATACTTAGAGATCTTTGCGTGCTTCTGTTCAAGATAGAGCCAAGAGTAACTTCGTTATCTTCGTTATCTTTTGTTAAAAATTAGACCCACCGGGTCCAAATCAAACTTCTCAGCTTCCTCCGGCGTAACCGATCGTGACCTCACCGTTTTCCACGATCACCGGAACCTCACGAACTCCCTTCGAGTATTCCAGCATCCTTTTTAATTCGGAACGGTCCTGCACGACGTTAATGTATTGAAACGGCTTTCCGGAATGTTTGTAATCGTTCCTCGCCGCGCTCGTATAGGGACAGGTATCTTTGCCGAAGATCAATATAACATCACTCATATTTTTTCCTGGCTGTGGTCAACATTTCCAAAACTTCCCGTTTCTCCTCTTCTGAATAATAGTCCTCGTTGGATTGAGTTGCCTCAATGATACGGTCGATCCATGCCGCAAAATAGGATCTGTCCTTTTGTATCCGCAAAGGCTTGGCATCCACGTTGATGTAAACGGGATTTGTTGTTGCGTAAGGATAAACATCGAGCACCGGATATGTTGGTTGATCGTTCCATGCGCGCAATACGTACCAACCCGTTTCTGATGCGGGAAGCGTGCCGGAAAAATCTCCGCTTCTCCGGTCTCCTTTCAATTCGAGAGTATGAACGACTTTGCCATTATTCACGATTTCCAAATGATCCACAGGAATGATCGATCGCAAAGTTGCTTGAAATTTCACTTCGACTGCTTTTCCGAAGAACAACTCGTCACCCGGTCCTTTTCCTTCGACTGAAAACCAGACCAGCGGTCCGTTCGTCACGAAACTACGGCCTTTGCGAACACTTTCGTTCCAACTATCGGCCCGGAGCGGCCCGGAATGTTTTGCGTACACCCGGTTCGTGCCAACGGGACCGCGCAAGGAGGCGAAATTCGCCATCGCATCGGTGCCCGCCCCTGCAGCGACACGAAATCCCGAATTCAGCAATCGATACCAGACTTCTGCTGTTGCTTTGGGATCGTTGAAACCAACGATTTCCAGATAGTCCACTTTCCCCAGCGCAACATCAGCCGGCAATTCGTGTACCAGGCGTGTACTTTTATCGCCAGGATCAGGAACGGTATCGAAAGGATGCACGTATCCAACCAGAGCCCCCTGTGCATGAGCCAGATCTGCGATTGCTGCATTCGTAGGAACAGGACTCGCTGCGCCTGTGTTTGCATAGGAGCTGTAATCCGGAATTAAATAATTTTGCTTTAGATTCAGCAAACCCATATGGCCCCAGTAGCTGGTGTGAAATTCCTGACTGTGAATAAGCAGCCGGTTTGCGTTGGAAACAGAATCTGGCTTTGTGCTGTAGTAATCGATATCAGGAATTCGCTGCTCCTTATTTACAACGAGGTTGTAAATGACCTTCAAATTCTCCGCTGCTGCCTGTTTCATCAATCGCTCAGGATTATTCCGATAAGCGCCGCCGTAGTTCATGTGAACATGCAAATCACCGCTCACCCAGTGTTCCCAGTTCGCAGGCAAAGCAAGACGTTTTAACCGCACTGTAACTTGCTGATTTGTATCTTTCGAAACAGCATCAATTTGCAGCTTTAGCAATTCATGTTCGAGACCTTTCATGGCTTCGATCGTCACTTTACCGGCTGGCACCATGATCTCGGATTTGCCCGCAGTATGAAAATAGTGCGGCTCAAACGGACGCTCCGAACGCACAAATGAATCGTCAGCATGAATCCAGGCGTCGAACGGAGCGTAAGTCCTGTGGTCTTCTCCCGTAATGGAAATCCGCGCGGCCGTCGGCTTACCATCAGGACCCAATACGGTCAAGGATAGTTTCGCCATCGCTTGTTTGTATTTACGATCGACGATTTTAAGCTCCTTTTGAGCTCCACCGATTGCCTCTTGAAGCCACAAGGATGTATTTCCGTTTTTGTTAGAAATGAACGCAATTTTTTTCCCATCCGGAGACCACCGCGGCGCGGTGATATCAAATTCTCCATAAGTTAACGGGAAGGGATCCCCTCCCTCGGCGGTCATAATCCAGAGCTGATGCCACTGACGTCCCAGGTAGGAGCTGTAAATAACCCGCTTCCCATCGGGGGACCAATCGGGATGTGGCTTCCATGTGGTTTCTTCGTATCGAATTTCACGCTGTCGTGCTCCTGGTTCCGCTTTCATTCGCCAGAAACCACCACTGCCATAGATATTTCCGCGGTTGGAAACGTAAATGATTTCTTTACTGTCGGGGGACCATGTGGGACTCAATTCATGATCAAAAGCGCTGTAATAATAACGCGCAACGGTACTCTTTTTTTCTTCCGTAAGCTGCTGGATCTTCGATACGCCATCCCCTCCCATTTCTGCAAGAAAAATGTGAAATCGTTTGTTATAGGTGGTGGAAACGTAAGCAATTTTTTTCCCATCCGGAGACCACCGCGCGTCGACATTGACCGCGCCGCCTTGAGTGATTTGCTCCAGTTTATGGCTCTCCACATCCAATAGCCAGAGTTCTACGGCGTCTTTATCGTATCTGGAAAAGACAATCCGTTTTCCATCAGGCGACCAATCCGGTTGGTAATCATAGCCCGGACCAGCCGTGATCTGGCGCGCCTCCTGGGAATCGATTGCCTGAATCCAAAGCGAACCTGCCATCGCAAAAACCAGACTCCGCGAATCAGATGACCAGGAAACGGAAGAAGGACCGCTTGTTAACTGCGGCAAATACATTTCGCGATAGTAATAAGAATGAGGCACATCAATTTGTTTGAGCACAGGATCGCGTTGTGCAAATAGAGGTGTTGATAGAACTAGTAGTAAGATTAAGGCTCTCATGTTGAAAAATTCTAACGCAAAGATGCACAGCCGCCAAGCGGACATTAAAATTTGTTTGTGTTCAACTCCTTTGCGTCAAAAATAAGAGTGATCACCAGGATGAAATCTGAAAAGAAAGGATGGGGGCGCCGGCCTCTTATGATCTGGATTGTTTTGGCGATCATCTCGGTGCTTTCGATTGCCTTGATGCTGGTCATTGATCCTCGAATTGCCCGATCCGAGCGCAGGGCGAATGTTGTGGCTCAACGCCTCAAGAAGTTTGAGTCAAACAGTAACGAATTCGTGGTGTTGTTCATAGGCAATTCACTTCTTGGATCGGCCTTGACCGAAACCAAATCTGAGATAGCATGGGCGCCTAACACGAACGGGATCGCGGTGAATCGCCCGATTCGTGTGATTAATGCGGTCGTTCAGGGAGGCCTGCCATTTATCCTGGATGCATTGGATGAGGAAGTGATCCGGTTGCGCCCCGATGTTGTGGTCTTGCAATTCGAAATCGCTGTGGGGCACAAAAATCCACAAAAGCTTTCTACGCAACTTCGGCTATGGTCAGAGCTGACGCATCAAACCATTAGCGACCATTTACGCACGGAACTAGGGATTCGAAAAAGGAAAAAAGTGAGGCAGGTCCCCACAGCAATTCTCGTCGACACAAAACGGAATACCGGAATAGAGTCGCTACTCTCCGAACCAAAAAAAGGGGAAGAATATCTGCGATTTAAGGAATCGGATTTAACCACAAGCAGGAGGTTCCTCAGAAAAGCTGAAACCGCTGGTATTCAAGTAATCGTGCTGGATACTCCTGTCGGACCCGGATTCGCATATGTTCAAAATCGACATTATCTGGAACGCAAAAAGGAAGCGGTTCAAAACCTGTTCGCGCCCAAAGCCGCCCGTTACATTCAGTTCAAAGATGTCTTGAACAAGGATTGCTTTGTTGATCCCATTCATGTGAATGCGAAAGGCCGCGAAATTTTTCTAGACTGGTTCTGGGCCGAATTCGAAAGGGTCCTGCAGGTCTCGACATCAACCAGAGCGGCAGGGATGCCATGACCACTCTGGCTGCAACGAGAAATGCACTGGGAATCGAATTAACCGACTTGCACATTCATCTGGGTGGTGCGGTTGCGCCTCATACTCTATGGAGCCTCGCTCACCAGCAAGGATTTAAGCTGCCGGTGGCCAACTACTGGCAGTTTGTAGAATTCATCACGATCGATCCGGGAAAGATTCATTCACTCGATGACTATTTGAATTACTTTCAGTGGACTGAAAAAATTCAGAGTTCACCTCAAGCAGTGGAGCGGTCCGTATACGAGATCATCAGCAAGGAATTTCGCAGCTCAAACGTCACACAGTTGGAGCTGCGTTTCAATCCGATGAAACGAAATCGCGGCGGCGAACAGGATCTGGACCATATCATTCATGCTGCCCTGCGCGGCCTGGACCGCGTAGTTCTGGATTATCAAACAAAAGCCGGACTGATCTTCTGTCTGGCCCGCGAATTCTCGTACGATCTAAACGCGATTATTGTGGAAAAAGCAATCCTTTACCGTCATCGTGGCGTTGTCGGTATTGATCTTGCAGGATCCGAAACCCACGCAGAAGATTTCAAGAAAAATTCGGGAAAATATGCAGATCTTTTCCGTCGCGCAAGAGAACAGGGCCTTGGCATCACCGTTCATGTTGGCGAAACTCCGGATAGTCCTGCTTCCGATGTGAT
>JBKKAT010000307.1:0-3508 GCA_046714535.1 Acidobacteriota bacterium
CGTCAAAGACGGTTCGAGTCGCGAGTTTTCACCTTTTTTTCACCACCCCCCAATAAACTAATTCGAGGTTTCAAGAAAAGATGAAGAAAACATTTACTGTTCTTTGTGTGCCTGTCCTGATAGCCACCCTTGGCTTTTTGGCAAAGGGAACTATAGCGAAACAGAGTGTGCAAGAGTCTCAAGAGATTAAAATCAGCGAAAACCATAAGCCAGGAAAGTCCTATGTCGTGACAGGTTCCTTCACCAAATCAGTCGTTCGTGACACGGATGCGACAGATAGCAAAATGGCTTGTGACATTGAAAAGAGAGCGGACTATTCAGATATCGTCGTTCCCTTGGCGAAGAAGCACGGAATCGATTGGCGTCTGGTTACGGCGATCATGGCAGCAGAGTCAAGTTTCAATCCCTGCGCAGTATCCCCGGTAGGAGCGATGGGCTTGATGCAGATCATGCCGGCTGTAGCAAAAGAGTATGAGGTCGAGCTGGACGAGGCCTTTGAGCCGGAAGAGAATGTCCGAGCCGGCATTCTTCTCCTGAAACGGTTGAACAAACGTTATAAGGGAGACCTGAAGCTGACACTTGCGGCTTACAACGCAGGAGAAGGAAACGTGGCTCGTTACGGGGGCATTCCTCCCTTCAAAGAAACCCGCAATTACGTAAAAAAAGTGCTGGGATATCATTCTGATCTGAAACTGGCAAAAGCGCAGCCCATGAGTGGTGGCTCGCCCATGCGTTTATTGAAAGCACGATAAGAAATACTACCTCGAACATAGTTTCATCGAAGCGCGGACGATTCGGATTCACAGTCTTCTCCGGACCGTCCGCCTTCTTTTTCTATCCTCCGGCCCTTTTTCGCGACTTTCCGAAGACATAGATCTCACAATAGCTCTGTAAAAATATTTCCAGAATTATGCCCCATATTCCTTGACATCACCCGGAATTGACCTATTATTGTCGTACTACCAGCAATACTGTTGTAGCGTAAGCAGCGTCAGAGTAGTTCAAGTCGTAGTTTTCACCAGCCACCAAATAAACTATTCGAGGTTCAATAAATGAAAAGATGCAAGGTTCTTTGTCTGCTTATTTTAGGGGCCTTTGGTTTTTTGGCTGAGGCGCCGATTGTAAAAGAGGCAGATGAATTTGAAAGCAAGCAAATTACGACGTCGAGAAGGGAATCCGGGAAGTCATATGTAGTTATAGGCTCGATCACAAATAAAATTCTCGGATTAAATGCAGAAATCCCAACCTGCGATGTGGTAAGAAAGGCAGATTATTCGAACATCGTTGTTCCGTTGGCCAAACAGCACGGAATCGATTGGCGTTTGGTAACAGCGATTATGGCGGCTGAATCGAGTTTCAATCCCTGCGCAGTTTCTCCGAAAGGGGCCATGGGGTTGATGCAGATTATGCCGGCTGTAGCGAGAGAGTACGAAGTTAGCCCGTACGATTCTTTCGATCCGGATGAGAATGTGCGAGCGGGCGTCCTGCTCCTGAAAAGGCTAAACAAGCGCTATAAGGGAAACCTGAAACTGACCGTTGCCGCCTACAATGCGGGCGAAGGAAACGTGGCACGGTACGGCGGGATTCCACCCTTTAAAGAAACGCGGAATTACGTGAAGAAGGTTCTTGGCTATCATTCAGATCTTAAAGTAGCAAAGGCGAAGCCGATGGGTGGTTCGCCCTTGAAGTTGCTCAAAGCTCGTTAAGAAATACTCACTCTAAACATGTTTCATCGACATGGCGGGCGATCAGGATTCGTGATCTTTCATCAATAAACGATAAAGGTCATTTCTGGGTCGTCCGCTTTCTTTTATCAGCTTTTTCAGGGCATCTTTTCGGCTATAACCCTCTTTTTCGAGTTGATGAAATCGTTCCCGGATGTCTCCGTCGGTCATTCCTATACTTTCCATGGCCTGGCCCGGGCCGATAACGAGTGTGAATTCACCCTGTAATTTCCGGGCGGAAAGTGCCGCCAGAAGTTCGGAAATCTTTCCACGTATTACCTCTTCATGGAGCTTTGTCAATTCGCGACATACGGCGCAATCGCGATCTCCCAAATTCTCACCGAGTTGACGAAGTAACCCCAAAACCCGGTCGGGTGACTCAAACAATACCAGCGTGTGATTCGTAAGTTGTGAAAGACTTTCCAGAAAGCTCTTTCTTCGATTTTCCTGAATGGGCGGAAATCCTAGAAATGTGAAAGGTTGCGGCGGTAAACCGCTGAGGACCAAGGCTGCGATTACAGCGCTCGGTCCAGGAATGAATGTAACGGGTAGACTTGCTTCCTTCATGCTTTGAACCAGCAGAAAACCCGGATCTGAAAGAACAGGTGAGCCGGCGTCTGAGATCAATGCGAACCTTTTCCCATTTTTCATGAGCGCGATAATCCTGGGAATTCTGTTCCGTTCGTTATGTTCGTGAAAACTGACTAAAGACGCATCGAACTCCAGATGAGTTTTCAGTTTGCGCGCTCTTCTTGTGTCTTCACAAAGTACGTAGTCCACGGCTTTCAGCACTTCACGCGCGCGAAAGGAAATATCCTTCAAATTGCCGATGGGTGTCGCAACAATCGCCAGAGAGGGAATATCCGGCGGTTGCATTCAGGCGCCTTTACAGTTCCCGGATGCTTAAATAAAGGTCACAAAGAAAATGATGCAAAAAAAGGAGATCAGGAGTGCGGATGGTTTCCGAATCCAAGAGTCTTCGGAAACGGCGATATCTGTTAAATTTCATGTTGAGTGCGAACATGATCGAAATCTCGTTGCCGTCTACAAAATATTCCTTCGGAAAAAGATCATTGATCAATGTCGTGTAAGCTGCCCGGGCGCTCAGCAACGCCAGACTATTCTGTCCTTCTGAAGTCTGATGTTCCAGTCTTTCTATCAGGGACTTGAATTCAGCAGGTCCTTCGAGCAATTCGTCATAGGAGAATCCTTCGACTCTGTCCGAATCCTGGCGCAACATAGCCGGAGAATACTCATCTTCATAGACAAGCTCGCCGGAGGAAACTTCATCAAATTCCAGATCGCTTTGAACCTCTTCCAACTCTTCTTCGTCCTCTGGTTCAACGGCAGAAAAGGTGTCCGGTTCTTTTTCTAACGGAGCGTTGGCCTCTTCGAATGCTGGTTCGGAGGGTGCTTCAATCACCGGGTCAATGGTGGCTTCTATCGGTGGAGCGGAAAAGGTTGGCTCAACGTAGTACTTGGGCATGGAAGCTGCTGGTGCTGGTTGTTCTATCTTTTTGTCGCTCGTAACCGGGGCCGGAGCGGGGGCCGTGGGGCCTGTTCCTTTCGATTTTTTTTGCAAGAGCGCTTTCTTGCCTAGATCATTAAACACGAGTTTGGTGATGCTTTTCAGCGCATCTAGAATTCCAATTCCCAACGTAGCGCACGTTTCGAAAAAGGGAACATTGTATTTATTCAGAAGTGGATTGAGATCCTGGGCTGACATCCGGTTGGGCAAATCGATCTTGTTGAATTGCAGGATGTGAGGCAAATCCTTTAGATCT
>JBKKAT010000308.1:0-3494 GCA_046714535.1 Acidobacteriota bacterium
GAGTCTTTGCAGCAGATCAAAACACCCGCATCATGACCGATCTGGTGGGGAACTACAACACAGTCATCGTAGAAATGGAAGTGAAGAGCCTGGCAGAGTTCGAAAAACAAATGGAAGAAATGAAATCCGGAAAAGCGGATGCCAAGATGGACCCGGATGTTGCACAGGAAATGACGAAATATACCGAAATGTACTTGACCGGCCGAAGAGAAGTTTATCAGATCGTTGAATGATAGATTATTGGGCGTAATCCCTGCGCATTGTTGTGTCCATCATTCACTGGTAGGGGCGGGGCTTGTCCCGCCCGCGCGATTTTATGAAGCTGGCGCAGCTTATGGTGAATGGCGGCAAGTGGGAGGGCAAACAGATCCTTTCAAAAGAGTGGACCGAAAAATCGGGAGCGCCATTACGGAATCTCTCCCCCCAGCAGCAATATGGATATTTGTGGAACTCGGCAGAGTATCCGTACAAAGACCGAAAAGTACGCGGATACTTTGCCGGTGGAAATGGCGGCCAAATTTTTATGGAAATTCCGGACCTGGATCTGGTGATCGCCTTCACCGGCGGTAGTTACGCCGATCCTGCATTGTTTATTCCGCAACGCAAGTATGTTCCGGAATACATTCTTCCTGCCGTAAAGTAATTTCACTGCGCGTTTTGCGATCCAGTAGTGCGCGTGTTGTAGAATGCAGCAATGGGAGTCATGCGAATTCTGCTGATCGCACTGCTTATCATTGCATTGGTACAGCCATCGTATCCTTGCGCTCCGGCGCCTCCGGCAGGATCGATCGTTTATGTTGTCGAGGAATCGGCAATCATCTTATGGGACGCCAAAAACAATATCGAACACTTCATCCGCCGCGCAACATTTCAGAGTGACGCTCCTGATTTCGGCTTCCTTGTTCCTACACCAACGAAACCTGAGCTGGCCGAAGCTTCCGATGATGCCTTCGCGATGCTGCCGGAGATCATGCGACCGAAGTACGTAACCATCGAAGAGCATGGTATTGAACCGATGTTCTTATTAGGTCTGTTCTTCCTGTTGGGATCCCCCGGGAATGAAGTTGGCACACCGCCATCTGTTCGCATACTGGATACAAAACGCGTAGCTGGTTACGAAGCTGTTGTCCTGGAAGCGGATGATGCCTCGTCGCTTCATTCGTGGCTGGAGAAACATGGATATCCTTCAAGCCCGGCGCTTCAAAAATGGTTCGAACCTTACATCGTGAATAAATGGAAAATCACCGCGTTCAAGATTGCCGGCGATCAGCAAAACAGACGCGTCGGTTCGGCGGCTGTGCGAATGTCGTTTTCTACAGACAGACCGTTCTTCCCATATCGCGAACCGAAAACGAAGGAAACACCCGGAGGGCGGTTACTCCAAGTCTTTCTCCTCAGCAATGAAAGGGTGAAAGGTAGTTTAGAATCTGATGAATGGCCTGCACAAGTGAAATGGGCAGATCGTTCGCCGGTTGAATTTCAAACCAGACTGATGGAAAAGCTTGGTATCATCGAAAAATTTGATTCGTTATGGCTGAATGCATTTGAAGATCGATCGGACCCGCGGCCCGGATATGCCGACGTATATTTCCAACGCGATAAAAATCAGACACCTGTTGTTCCACCACCGATCACCATCACTGAAACCAGGAAAATTCCATTGCCTATGGATTTGTTATTACTGACAGGCGTCCTTGCTTTTGTGTTTTATCGCCGCCGGCGCAGGGTCTAGACGTTCTTCCGAAGCTTCGCTCCCCGGTTCATGCTACACTTTTCCATTGGGAGAGAGGTTATGAGTACGAACCGTATCTTTATTCTGTTTGTTTGCAGTTTGATCCTCTTTGCATCAGTAACTGCTGCAGCTGTCTTTGAAGTCGGCCCAGGTCGTCCTTATTCCTCAATCGGGGCTGTGCCGTGGCAATCTTTAAACGCGGGGGATACCGTTTTGATCCATTATCGATCCACTCCCTACAAGGAAAAATGGGTCATTTGCCGTCAGGGAACATCCGTCGCGCCGATCACCGTGCGAGGCATTCCCGGTCCAAACGGCGAACTGCCCATCATTGATGGTAACGGCGCAGTGACGGCCCCGAATCTGAATTACTGGAGTGAAGCGCGAGGCGTGCTGAAAATCGGTGGCGCGAATGTCCCGGCCGACACCATGCCTCGATACATCGTAATTGAGAATCTCGACATCCGGGGCGCACGATCATCCTATACATTCAAGGATGATTCCGGCGCAACTGTTGCCTATTCGGCTAATGCGTCCGCACTTTATCTGGAAAAAGGAGAAAACATCACAATTCGAAACTGTGCATTCCATGATAGCGGAAACGGTCTGTTCGTGGCGTCGGTTGAATCGACCGTCTCACGGGACATTCTGATTCAAGGGAATTACATATATGACAACGGCAATGTGAACAGCATATACGAACACAACAGTTATACAGCTGCGATCGGGATTACGTTTGAGTACAACCGTTACGGCCCATTGAGACAAGGCGCCGGAGGGAATAATTTAAAAGATCGCTCGGCAGGGCTTGTTGTCCGCTATAACTGGATCGATGGAGGCAATCGCCAGCTTGATCTTGTGGAAGGGGAAGATAGTTCGATCATTCGAACGATCCACGATACAGACAGACTTATGTGTATGGAAATGTTTTGATCGAACCGAATGGAGCCGGAAACCGGCAGATGGTGCATTATGGAGGCGATGGAGGGAGATCACGCAACTACCGGCAGGGCACATTGTATTTCTACAACAACACACTCATTTCTTACAGAACGGACCGCACGACCTTGTTCCGGTTATCCACAAACAGCGAAAGGTGTGATGCTAGAAATAATATTTTTTACGCGGCCCCGGCTACAGGAAATACCGTTTCATTGCTGGATACAAACGGTGTGTTATCTCTCAGCCATAACTGGATCAAACCTGGCTTTGTAACCAGTTTCGGTAAATTTAGAGGAATCGTAAATAATGATGGGACTATGATAACAGGGGGCAGTCCCGGGTTCATCAATGAAGGAGCGCTTGATTTTCATCTGCAAGCGTCTTCTGCTTGCGTGGATGCGGGTGGAGGTTTGAACCCTGCTGTATTGCCTGCTCAAGATCTCTTACGCCAGTACGTCAAACATCAAAGTTCGGAGGCAAGAACGTTTGACGGCGCAATCGATATCGGAGCGTTCGAATTGCCGTAACAGCTTAAGAACAAATCAATCAGCGTCTGTGACCTTTTCCAGATACGTTACGTCCTCAGCGAATCCATGTCGATGACGAATCGATATCTCACATCACTTTTGAGCAAACGATCGTAGGCGTCGTTGATCTGCTGAATGCGGATCTTTTCAATATCGCACACGATACCTGTTCGCCACAGAAATCGCCGCTCAAAGGCGCGATCTTTTTAGAACTATATTGTTGTTAGAACCATGCCGATCAAAATCGCGGCAACGCAAATCCAGTGCAATGCAGTCAGGCGCTCCTTCAACAC
>JBKKAT010000309.1:0-2563 GCA_046714535.1 Acidobacteriota bacterium
CATTTATGCCGGCTGAAGCCGGCGGTCATTTACCCGTACAATAAAAGGATGCGATACGTAGCCTTTCCCCGCGGCATAAATGTTGGCGGACGCAATATGGTGAAAATGGAAGAGCTGAGAAAAATGTTTGAATCGCTGGGAGCGAAGAACGTCAAAACACTTCTCGCCAGCGGCAATGTTCTATTCGAATTTTCGGAAAAGGATCCGCTGACTCTTCGCAAAATCATTGAAGATAAGATCAAACAAAAATTCGGACTGGTGGTGAAAGTGATCGTTCGCACGATGGATGAAATCCAGGAGCTGGTCGACTCAAATCCCTTCGCCAGGATCAAAATGACTCCTGATACAAGGCTCTACATCACCTTCCTTTCGGAGAAATCGAAAAGCAAACTAAAGATTCCATATGAATCTCCTGAAAAGGATTTCAAGATTCTGCGGGTCACTCGAACAGAAGTCTGCACCGTGCTTACACTTTCTCCCACCCGCCGCAGTGTGGATGCGATGAGCGTTCTTGAAAAGGAGTTCGGCCGCAACGTGACAACTCGAAACTGGAATACGGTCAAAAAGCTCTTGCAAGCGTAGGATTTTTGATTGGAACTGCGGAATAATACGATCCGTGAAGTTGCACAGAAAGAGTCAGCGAGCGATATCGATTTGCGGTAAAAGCTCAGCTGGCGGACCGAAAATCGCTTGTTTTACTTCCTCATCAGTGAGTTGAAAAATCAAAATAGAATATCCGACCGAAACAGGTTCACGTTTCCGCAAATAGGCCGCTAATCGCGCAAGCCGCAAATGGCGCAGGTAATTGCGCGCCTGCTCATTCCCCCCGCTTCCATCCATTTGCTTGAGTAATTGCTGATACGCTTTTTCATAAGGAATGCACCAGCGTCCAGGTGAAAAAGAGTAAACCGACTGCAGCATGGTCGCGCTCATGCAGTAGGTTCCACCGGTCAGCGGAAAGAGTTCGCGATCCGGTTCGAAGTCCGGGTACGCTGGCAACCTCCGCGCGGGAATTTGGTAATAAAGCGGACTTCCAGTTCCAAAGTACGAAAGATAAACGGGAGATGGCGCGCGATTTTTATCCAACCATTTTTTCAGCAGACGAAGATCCTGTCCCCAATCCAGCGAACTGTCCACCAAATATTTGTAACCATTTTTCGGTCCGCCAACAATTTGGTTAAAGTAACTTAAATGGTGAGGAAAAAAGAATGAAGATTCCGCGATAAACCAGATCATCATCGCTGCGATGGTGATCACACCCGCGCGTTTATCCAACCAGCGGACTGCGGCGCCGGCCAGTATGAACAGAGCCGGATAAGTGGGGAGCAAATGGCGATGACCAATGTTCAAATTGCTTTGTAATGCAAAACCCCAGTAGATGATCAGTAAAACCAGCAGCGGTGAAAGAAGATAAAGATCGGCAGAATCTTTTTTTCGCAGTGCGAGCGCGGCCGCTCCCAGTATCAAGACTCCAAACACCGGTAGAGGCGTTTTCACCAGCAGGGCATATGGGAAGAAATACCACCACCCTCGCAAACTGTACTTTCCATTTAAAAAGGCGACGCGTTGTTGTCCATGACCCAAAACGGTCGCGAACCCTTGCAAATAGGCCTCCGGCAAAAGTCGGGCCTCACGCGCAAGTTGAAGCAGTGAACCCATTTTGCCGAGCCCTTGACTCCAGGGATCCTGAAAGTGCTCTTTCCCCGGGGTGAAATTGTTCAATGCTGTGAACCTGAATCCATAGAAGGTCCAGATTAAAAGGAACGGAATGACCATGTGCAGAACCACAGCCGTTACGATTCGTGAAAGCGAGGGCCGCGGATGTGATTTCCCAAACATAAATCGAATGCAGAGCAGCAACAGCATGATCGGGAAGATGACTGGAGCTGAGAATTTTGACACAAGCAGGAATGCGAATGAAAATGCGCTGAGCAGTACACTGAGCACATTCCATTTGTGAAGCATGGTCCAGAAGGTCCAAGCGCTGACCATCAGGAAAAATGTTACGGCCATGTCTGACGTAATGAGCGCGCCGTTTGCCACCATCGTTGGAGTAAATACGAATAGAGTAGTAGAAAGGAGGGCGGCATTTGTTCCAAAAAGTTTGCGCGACCAGAAATACACAACGAGACCGGTGCCGGCCCCGATCATCGCGATGACGATTCTACCCAGAAGCAGCAATCGATCTGCATCGTTGCCGAGCTTGTAGAAAAATTGATATCCGATCTCCAGCGCGTTTGAGCTCCACCATGCTTCCTGTGTGGTTGTTGGAAAGCGGGGATTCTCCAGCAAGAGGGGAAGAGCTGCAAGCCTTTGCGGCAGGATCCCATTTTCAGGATTCAGTCTGTAATCATTCAGCAGCCAGAAACTGTATCCGGCGGTGAGGTGAATGATTTCATCGAACGTCGATGATTTTTGGAGCACACTCCCCACAGAAAGGATCAGATAAAAACAAAGAAGGAGTATGACGAGATACCGCTTCATCCGTACCTGTTATAACACAAGAATGGAGCGCCGACTTCAGTCAATGGAGCGCCGGATTTATCCGGCATTGTGGGCCGCC
>JBKKAT010000310.1:0-3392 GCA_046714535.1 Acidobacteriota bacterium
GGAATGTTCTCGCCGTTCCATTCCAGAAAAACAAGGTTGTCATCGATCAACAAAAGCTTCCATTGGACCACTCCGTTTGTTGAGAATGCGCGATGGATCTTCCCGGTATTCTGGGCGATTTGATAAATCTTTTTCGCTTCCGTAGCAACAAAAATAAAATCACTGTTGATCGCGAGGTCACTCGTGATTTGTTCGGAAAGTTTGCCGGACCAGATCTCCCTCTGATTGTCTGTGCTGATCGCCCGAATAGTCCCCTCACGTTGTGCGTAGAAGATTTTGTGATTTCGAATCACAGGAGAGACAGGAAACACGAAATTCCCGGTCTCCGAAGCTTCCTGAACAGGGTTGAGGAGTCGTCCGGATGCGAGATCGAGACCGATCAACGCCCCCTGAAAATTCATTGCATAAATTTTGGAGCCGTCCAAAAGAATCGTGCCAGCGATTCCCGTTTTTAAATCATGTTTCCATATGACAGTTCCGGTTTTACGATCAAAGGCATAAATGTGGCCGATCGCCTCCAGTTCGCGAAGATCACCGCCTGCAAAGACTGTATCCTCCGTCACAACTGGTTCACTGTGAAATTCGTTGGCCGGACCGTCGGCTGCAGTATCATACTTCCACTTTAATTCACCCGTTGTGGCGTCCAGCGAATAAAAATTCCCATCGCACGATCCAAAATACAGATCACTTCCACGAACCGTGGGAGTTCCAAAGAGTCACCCGCCGGTCTTGAACTGCCACGCCAGCGCAGGCTCAGATCCCGCTTGAATGCGCACGGCTGATGAGAATATAAGGAACAAAAGGAACAGCATGAGCATAGAAAAGTTTTTCATTTGTCGATTTCCAGCAGAAGACGAATACAACTATTAAGCTACTATACCAGAGGAACCCTCGATTCA
This sequence comes from Acidobacteriota bacterium, assembly GCA_046714535.1. Lineage (GTDB taxonomy): Bacteria > Acidobacteriota > HRBIN11 > JAKEFK01 > JAKEFK01 > JAKEFK01. The sequence continues at coordinate 900 of JBKKAT010000310.1, forward strand.
TTGTAAGAATCAATCTGTATAGTAAAATAACTTTCATGAAGCGATGCTGTAATTTCGAGAATGGCTGAATCTACTGATTCCGATTTGATCGGGAAAGAGCTCGGTCACTACAAGATTCTTGATAAATTGGGACGCGGCGGAATGGGCGTGGTTTACCTTGCGCAAGACCAAAAACTAGACCGGCAGGTTGCGCTAAAAATCTTGCCACCTGAGCTGGCTTCTGATTCGCAACGATTGGGGCGGTTCCAGCGGGAAGCAAAAGCAATCGCAGCACTGAGCCATCCAAATATTGTGACCATTTTCTCGGTGGAAGAATCGAACAAGATCTCTTTTATAACTATGGAATGTGTCCGTGGCCAGACAATTTCAAAACTAATTCCATCCCAGGGGATGCCGGTAAAAGAGTTTCTTCGGTTTGCTATTCCGATTGCAGATGCGGTCAGCGCTGCACATTTTAAAAGCATTATTCATCGCGATTTGAAACCGGACAACATCATGGTGACCGATGAAGGGCATGTAAAAATTCTGGATTTTGGCCTTGCCAAACTGAAACCCAATGTTTCTGATTCTCACGAATCAATGGAGACCGAATTAGTAATCCCAGCACATTCCCTTACGCAAGAGGGAGTCATTCTGGGAACGGTTGTTTACATGTCGCCTGAACAAGCAGAAGGCAAACCGTTGGATGCTCGATCCGACATTTTTTCCTTAGGTGTCATTTTTTACCAAATGCTAACGGGCCAGCTACCATTTCGTGGCGATTCTGTGGCATCTATCATTACCGCAATTCTGCGCGATCAGCCACCGTCAGTCTCGCAGTTCAATAGCAGTGTGCCGCCGGAGATCGTCAGGATCATCAAACATTCTCTGCAGAAAGACCCGGCCAGGCGTTATCAGAGCGCATTGGATGTTCGCAATGATCTGGAAGAATATCGAGAAGAACTAAGGTCCGGAGAACATATTGAAACCGGGACCCGCATCGCCCCCCGAACAAGGACTGTAAATAGGATCTCCATCTTATCTTCTGTTGTGTTGATGGCGGCAGCCGTCTTTATTCTGATTTTTTTCGTAAACAAAAAGGACAAAGCTCCTCTGCTTGTTGTCGATCAGTTTGTGCAGCTTACAGAAGCACCGGGTCAAGAGCTATTCCCCAGTATTTCTCCGGATGGAAAGACGATCCTTTATTCAAGCAGCGCGACCGGCAACTGGGACATTTATACCAGGCGGGTGGGCGGTGAGAATTTCGTTAATCTAACCGCGGATTCGACTGCTGATGATATTCAGCCGTCCTTTTCTCCCGATGGAAATAGGATTGCGTTTCAGTCCAGCCGTGAGAACGGTGGGCTCTTCGTAATGGGATCAACAGGCGAATCTGTCCTGCGACTGACAAATTCAGGATACAACCCGGCATGGTCGCCGGATGGTAAAGAAATTTTTTTTGCGACAGAAGCCGTTATGCATTCCGAGCGGCCTCCCAAATTTAGTGAAATATGGAGCGTTGAAATTGAAACACAACAAAAACATCTCGTTTATAAAGGAGATGCACTGCAACCGAGCGTATCACCTAATGGATCGAGACTTGCCTACTGGGGATATTCGAATGAGAAAGCAAACGCCGACATTTTTACAATCTCCACGAAAGGAGGGCAGCCAGTCGCCGTTACCATGGATGCAGCCATAGATTGGAATCCTCTCTGGTCGCCTGACGGAAAATACCTTTATTTTTGCAGTGATCGCGGTGGAGCGATGAATCTTTGGCGGATTGCGATTGATGAAACTTCAGGAAAAATTAGCGGCCGGCCCGAACCGGTTACCTCAGGAACAGCAGTAATCGAACATCCAACTATTTCTAAAGACGGTCGCACGCTCGCTTATGTTGCCCGCGTGGAAAGCCGAAATATTTTGAAAGCTCCATTTGATCCGGTAAATTTAACAGTTGCCCCGGATTTATCCTGGGTAACTGAAGGATCAAAAAATATTGCGTTCCCGGATGTTTCTCCGGATGGTCAATGGATTGCTTACAACTCCCTGGGCAAACAACAACATCTTTTCATCGTGCATCCGGATGGGACCGGCACTCGCCAACTCACAAACGGGGAGTTTAGAGACTGGGGACCTCGCTGGCGTCCCGACGGCAAATCGATCGCATTCTGTTCGTCTCGAAGCGGCAAATTTGAAATTTGGACGATCGCACCGGACGGAAGCGGACTCAGGCAATTGAGCAACTATCCGCGCGCCCACTATCCTGCCTGGGATCCGACCGGCAGTCGCATCTCCTTTTCGTACCATTCTCCAAACGGTAACTCCATTATTTATCCCTTCGACGAAAACGCGAAACTGTTTCAGCTTCCTTCGCTTCCGAATCCCGACCACACTTTCGAGGCATGGTCCTGGTCGCCTGATGGAGAAATGCTGGCAGGCATTGAGCATTTACCTTCCGGAGATCACATAGGAATCATTCTTTATTCCCTCCCGAAACAGACATTTCAATGG
>JBKKAT010000311.1:0-2677 GCA_046714535.1 Acidobacteriota bacterium
TTCAAAGCGGCCAGGCTCTCGTCCTGGAAACAATTCTTGGCGTGCTTAGTGCAGCCCTTGTTTCTGTAACCGCACTCCCGTATCTCCCGATGGTGCCAAAATACTGGCTGGCTATTCCTGTTGGAATCATGATCGTCGGATTCGCTCTGCTTCATCCTGCAGTTTTTGTAAAGTTACGCGATTTCGGAATAAGGTCTTTACAAATTTCCAGCGTAAAAAATCATTCTCTTCGCCAGATCGGATTCGCTTTGATCCTTTTGCTCTGTGCATGGATTGCTCTGGGCATTACATTATTTCTGCTGGCAAAAATCATCGTTCCGGATCATCGAATTCCTTTGCTTCTGTCAGCCGGTATTTATGCAACGGCATGGATCGTTGGATATATTAGTTTTTGGGCACCCGCAGGAATTGGCGTGCGCGAAGCGGCATTGGTGCTGTTTCTCGGTCCGTGGATGCCGGAAAATAGGGCAATTCTGGTGGCTCTTGGAGCGCGGGTAGTGATGCTGATCAGTGAACTTACTATTCTCTTGATATTGACTATGTGGCGAATCGTTTCAAAAAAGAAGAATCTATGAAGTCGGTTTGTTCTCTGTGCGGACGCGCGGGTAAAATGATCTTCAGCCAGCACGATTTGTTTCAACGCGTCCGGCCGGATGTGCTTCATACGGTTTTTTATTGTGCCGATTGCGATTTTTTCTATATGAATCCTTTATCCTCGGATGCCTTATCGGAATACTATCCACCGGTTTACTATTCCCGGAAACCCAGCCGGATACGAACGTATTTCAGAGGCCGGGCAGTTGAAAAACGTTATGGAGCGCAGACGTCTCGCCTCCCGGATGTTTCCTCCGGGACGTTTGTCGACATTGGTTGTGGAAGCGGCGAACTGCTATTGGAGTTAAAGCGAAGGGGTTGGAAAGTAATAGGAACAGATTGGTATGAGTTGAATGCTGAAAAAGTTTCCACGGATTTGCAGATTCCTGTATACGGAGGAGAAGCCGCATGGGAAAAGATGGAAGCCGAAAGCGCCGATGTGGTTTCACTTTTTCATGTCCTGGAGCATGACGCAAATCCAATCGAGCTGCTGCGCAAAGTGCATCGAATCTTGAAAGCGGGCGGGCGATTAATTGTTGGTGTTCCCAATGCCGGGAGCCTGACGCGAAAGCTCTTTGGCCGCCACTGGATGGGTTACGACATCCCGCGGCATCGGTGCGCGTTCTCGCCAAAAAGTTTGAGGAATTGTTTGAACTTGAGTGGTTTTAAAATCGATCGCTTCACAGGAAGAATTTCCGATGAATTGCTGGACCTTTCCGGTAGTTGCAGGCTTTTGTGGAGCGATCAAAAAACAATGTCTGCAAAATTTTTTCTGGCAGCGACGCTGCCAATCATCCTGTTTGGCTCCGTCTTGATGCCATTTCCCGGTTCAGTCATCTACGCATATGCTCACAAGCCCTGAGAACCTGCAAGTTTGTATCGTTACCGAACTGCGCGGCGGAGTGGGTATTTATGCACGAAATCTAATCGTGGGTCTTCAGGAGCATGGGATCGATCCTAAGATCATAACAGGGGATCCCGAACAAGCGGTTCGAGGACGCGTGATTCCCGTGAAATCATTTTCAGGAAGAAGCCGCTGGTTGCCACAGTCTTACGTATTTGCACACGCTGTCAAAAAGATTCGGGATACAGTTGACGTTGTGCATTACACCGATGCCAGATATTCCCTCTTCGAACGAAATTCTCGTTGTCCTGTGGTTGGTACGATGAATGATTATTTTTATGCGATCACCGGCTGGTTCAGCGGAGCAGGAACATACGATGTTTATTCAGACTGGAAACTGCGGCATTTGTACTACAACATGATCCGGCATTTCGAAAGAAAAGCTCTCCACCGGCTGACAAATATTTTGTGCATATCCAGCGAAATTGCGAATGTGTTGGAGACACGATATGGAATCCGCAGGAACAAACTGAATATCATTCCTTACGGTCTAACCTTCCCGGCGATTCCGGAAACACGGTCCAATGGCGGAAGACGAACCGTGCTCTTTGCCGGCGGTAATTTTCAACGGAAAGGTTTGGCTACACTGATTGATGCCGGCAAACGAATCGTAAAACGATTTCCTGATGTGCAATTCCGCGTTTTGGGAAATAGTCCGGACGAAAACATTTTGCAACGCATGTGCCGCAATGCCGGATTAAACGATGCATTTGCTTTTTGCGGTACTGTGAATTACGAGACACTTTTCAAAGAGTATCAGGCCGCAAATGTATTCGTTATGCCATCCATTCTGGAAGCCTTCGGAATTCCCTATCTGGAGGCGATGCACTGCGGAGTGCCGGTTATTGCCTCTAACGTCAAAGGACCGGATGATTTTTTGCAGGACAAATACAACTGCTTAATTTCACAAGTAGGAAATCCAGACGATCTTGCCGATTGTGTAGCCCAGGTATTCGAGGACACGCTGTTGCAGCAGCGGTTGATCGAAAACGGCCGGCAGACGGTGGAGCGATATACGAGAACCGGGATGATCAAGAAGACGTTGGAAGTCTATCTCAACACAATTCGTGGTTAATCCGTTCGTCGCGCCAGTGCAAGGAATCCTGTTCCGCGATTTGTATGGCGAAACGGCCGCTGCAAAACGCGAAAAGGCGCCGTAAACATTTGGGTTGCCCATCC
>JBKKAT010000312.1:0-3076 GCA_046714535.1 Acidobacteriota bacterium
GGTAAGAGTGGGATGCTGAAAACTGATTGCCGGAAAACAGGAAGAATCCACGACAAATAGATTGGAGATTTCCCACATTTGATTGTGCTTGTTGAGAATTGAGTCTTTAGGCGTTTGCCCCATTCGGACGCCGCCACTCTCATGAATAGCCGCTCCCGGAACCGGTCCATCATTGATCAATCCTGTTGCGTGAACGAAGGCCGAAAGCATACGTAGCGGCAAAGGAACGAAATCGCGGGAAGTGGAAAAGCCTGCTTCCTGTGCCATTTCGCTCATTGTTTGAATCGCATCTTTGCGCAAAGCAAATTCATTTTCGGAAAACGTGCATTGAATGTGAGCCGCGGGAACTCCCCATCTGTCTTTTACGTTCGGATCCAGGGTTACACGATTTTCCTTTCTGGGGAACATTTCGCAATTCGCCCCCATAGACCAGAATTTTCCAGCACGCCCCAGCGACCCCTGGACCCCATACGTGCCGGAAAAACCACCATCGCTGAATTCTCTTTTTCGAATTCGCGGCAAATAGACTCCCATGTCCGAGGAAAGATTAAACCAGTTTGGTTTTAAGTGACTACTTTCGGAAGTCGATCCTGAGAGCCAAACATTGATGTGATCCATGAGGTAGCAGCCAAGAAGTCCTGATGAATTTCCCAGACCGTTGAAATTCAAAAGCAATCTGATCGTTTCAATCGTTGATGCGGAGCAGACAAGGATCTCACTGTGAAAATGCATGCGTTTACCGGTTGAAATTTCTATACAAGAAACGCCGGTGACTCGTCCTTTCCTGGAATCTGTAAGGATACGATCCACAACCATGGATGGTTTCAATACAGCGCGTCCTGTATTCAACGCACTCTGCAGCATAGGAGAGACCGGGCCATGCGGATAACTCAGCACGCGAACAGGAATCACCGGTCTGTAAGGCCATTTCTTTTGAACTGCTTCCGTGAATCGTTGCTCGGTTGGAGTCAGCTCATGCTCTCTGGCATATTTGCCGTCAGGTAAACCCTCAATAGAGTCTTTCCGCCCTTCGAGCACCAGGAATTCCTCAACTTGACCGTAATACGGTTCCAGGTCTTCATAAGAAATGGGCCAGGTCGCTCCATCCTCCGCTGTAAGTCGAAAGTCTTCCGGAGCGTACCGCATTGCGAGACGGCCCCATGTGTGACCGCGTCCTCCGACTTGTCTTCCTCTAAACCATCGAAACGGCTTGTCTCCCGGATGCGTATATGGATTCTGTCGCTCATCCACATAGAACCGGCTCGTTGCCGTATTCAACACAGCGGCGGCTGCGATGCGGCGGTGCTTGCCCAAAAAGAAACCCGCACGCTGCAGGATCCCATCCTCTGGAGTGCGCGCAAAATCGTGTTCCTTCATCAATGGGCCGGCATCAAGAATCAGAACACGCAGTCCACCCTCTGACAAACCCTTGGCCATCCATTCGCCGTTTGGCCCCGCGCCAATGATAATCGCATCAAATGTTTCTTCGTTCATTGATGACCGCCGGCTTTAGCCGGCATTGGAAAACGGAGGCTTTAGCCTCCGGAAAGGATCGCGTGAAGCTGCTCTGATCTTCAGGTATTCTTCCGCCGTGCAGACCGTTATCAGAGGCGACCTATAATCCTTTATATTTCTTGTAATCAGAAATGGAATTCCTTTGCGGATTGCTGTGTAATAATGAACCGCATCCTCAAAATTTACAAAGTCAGAAGAAAGCGCCGCGTCGAGTATCTGTTGGTTCACCGGAAGGAGAGCTATGATCAACCTTATTTTTCTTAAAATAGCAAAAGCTTGTTTTGATGAACTTGTCTTTCGTAGTATGTAGAACAGATTGGTAAAGCTTAACGGGGAAACATAAGCTCTTAGCTTGCGTTCCTCAACCAGCGTAAACAAGGCCGCTGATGCAGAATAAAAAGGTTCGCGCGCTGCGAGAAGATCTAAGAGAATATTGGTATCAACATATACCTTCTCTATCATCGGTACTTTTTCAGCAAGTAGGAAGCGTATTCATCCGCCAAATCTTCCTGCGGTCCCAGTTTGATTACACCTGAAAGTTCCTTCACGACACTTCCCAGCCTTTCAGAATCAACGGGAAGACTGAGCGAACGGAAATAGTTCTCAACCAGATCGGATAGACTTTGATCCTTTTGCGCTGCATAGTTTTTGGCTTTCCGTATAACTTGCTGATCAAGCTTTAAAGTGAGCTTCGTATTCATACGTACTATTATAAAGACTTTGATACGTACTTCAAGTTTGGCAGATTTACTGCGAGGTCAAAAATTGTTCCGCCGCACGGCCCTTCATTTCGTGCGGAACCGGCTCCTTCATGAGTGTAAGAAAAGTGGGAACTAGATCTAATATCTGAACTTCACCAATATTTCCTGCGCTACGGATGTTCGGTCCGATCGCAGCAATGAAACCGAAATCAGAATGTCCGCTGTCACGTACCGGCTCTGGACTCTGACTCAATTCTCCATTTGGATGATGGACTGTTTTCAAGAGTTCTGTGTGCGGTTTCCATTTCACAAAAAGATCGGGAAGAATCTCAGGTATATGGACACCGAATAACTGATGAGAGGAAGGTATCGAATCAATGGGGCTCAGGCCGGTCTTTGGATCAATCAATTTTGATAACTCTCTTTGCAATTGCTCTACTATACCGTCATATTCCTCACGTGAAATTACGCCCATCGGTTCGCGTCCCTTTAAATTGACTCTCAGCCAACCCGTGTAAAAAGAAGGTGGCGCAAAAGCGGTCGTCCTCGTCCAATCGGTGCCGGATGTAAACTGCTGTGCAAGCAGCTGCTCTCTCGTTTCACGCGGCAAATGACGGCTGACCGCAATTCGTAACGATTCGGGCAATATTCGGCGTAGTATCGACATCGGATGTAAAGAAGGGGAGCCCTGAGCTGGATAAGGCTGATAGGTAAGCACTCTGCAAAAAGATTCAACGAGTCCCGACGTTGGATAATAATTTTCCATGCCTGCTGAGGTAATGAGAAATACAGTTGTGTCTGAAGGGATTTGCGCAAGTAATTCTTCGATCTCTTGATCGATGGACTGGTAATTTGTCCGG
>JBKKAT010000313.1:0-5087 GCA_046714535.1 Acidobacteriota bacterium
CTACTCGGTGAGCATCAAATCGACGCAAGGCGATGCCGCGATTTTGAAGAAATCGAGAATACTATAGAGAACCCTCCCTTTTCTGCTGTGGTTTTTGCTCACTGCGCACTTTTGAATTATTCGTTCACGGAGCTTGCGACGTTGAAGCATCATTCTGAGGTGAGGTTGCTCTTCTATTGCACAGATGCGGATCACAAAGGCGCGGACACAATCGCAAAACTTCCTGAGGAAATAGGCAAAGTAATTCTCAGAATCAATAAAAACTCCTGATCAAAGATCACAAAGAAAAAACAAAGTTTGACCTCATTTAACCGTACTATTATCATGAGACAAGCGACCGGCGCGAAATGGAACTTCGTCTCTACTATTCTCCTGATCTAAACCAAGAGATCCTCACACTCATCACACAATATTTCGGGATCGAACAGCAAGAACTTGCCGATGAACTTCCGGTGGGACCGGCTCCGAAAATTTTCGTTTTGAGTTACGACTACTTTGTCAGAAATGGAATGTCCGGTGTCTCCCATTTGTTTGGCCTTTTTCTCGTTTTAAAACACCAGAATCAAAATCGAAGTATTAGCACGCCGGAAGAAGTTTTATTCGATTTTTCAACGAAAGAAATCAATCCGGTAAAGTTAAAGAACCTCATAAAATCTGCCGACCTTCGATGGCAGATGGAATGTTTGAAAAGTGAAAGGGATGAGCATCTTCGAAGGTTAAAGGAACTGAACAACATCGGCATCTCTCTGTCACAGGAAAGAGATCCGGTCAAACTTCTCAACAAAATCCTTGAAAAAAGCCGTGCCATCACTTCGGCGGATGCAGGCAGCCTTTATCTTGTGGAAGGAGATGAAGAATCGGGCAAACATCTCCGTTTCAAAATTTCGCAAAACGATTCTGTGCGCGTGCAATACGAAGAATTTCAGATGCCGATTACAAAAGGAAGTATCGCAGGTTACGCGGCAGCAACGGGTGAGACGTTGAACATTCCCGATGTCTACCAGCTCGGCAACGATTGTGAATACCGGTTTAATCAACATTATGATGAAAGCACCGGGTACAGAACGACTTCGATACTGACAGCCCCGATGACCAATCATCAGGGGCAAATCACCGGAATCATCCAACTGATCAACCGGAAGAAAGATCCTGCCATCAAGTTGACGCAAAAGAATTACAAAGAATGGGTGCGTCCCTTCGATCAAAATGATGAACAATTGATTAACTCTCTGGCCTCACAGGCTGCTGTGGCGCTGGACAACAGCACGCTCATTAAAAGCATTCAACGCTTGTTTGAGGGCTTCGTGACGGCATCTGTGACCGCAATCGAATCCCGGGACCCGACAACTTCCGGCCATTCTTTTCGCGTTGCAAATCTGACTGTCGCGCTTGCCTCGCTTGTGGATCGCAGCACCACCGGACGTTATGCGGGAATTCAGTTTACCGGTGATGAAATCAAAGAAATGCGCTATGCCGCACTATTGCACGATTTCGGTAAAGTTGGCGTGCGTGAAAATGTTCTGGTGAAATCAAAAAAACTTTATCCCTTTCAAGTGGATCTGGTCCGTCAACGTTTCGAATACATGAAAAAGGCCTGGGAAGCTGAGCATTACCGTTCGAAATTCAACTTACTGCGCTCTGTCGGAATTGAAAATTTTGAAAGTCAGTTCGCTCCACTGGAAGCGGCATTTGAAAACCGGCTTCGTTCTTTAGAAGACTATTTCCAATTCATTTTGAAAAGCAACGAGCCCACCGTTTTGCCACAAGGAAACTTTGACAGGCTCCTTCGTATTGCCTCCGATCAAGAATTGATTGCGCCGGGAGCTCACGGTCCATTACTGAGCGGAGAAGAAATTCAATTCCTTTCCATACGTAAAGGGAATCTGAACGAAAGAGAAAGGTCTGAAATTCAATCTCATGTCACTCATACTTTTCTTTTTCTCAGCAAGATTCCCTGGACCTCCGAGCTCAGAGATGTCCCGAAAATCGCGTATGGCCATCATGAAAAGCTGGATGGCTCCGGATATCCGAATCGTTTGCGGGGCGAAGATATTCCGGTGCAAACTCGAATCATGACGATATCCGATATTTATGATGCTCTCACTGCGGGCGATCGCCCCTACAAACGCGCGGTGCCTTCTGATAATGCGCTCGATATCATCGCGGAAGAAGTGAAAAAGCAACAATTGGATTCTGAATTGTTTCAATTGTTCGTGGAAGGAAAAGTTTTTCAGCTCGCGACCGGCAAACCGTGAACAGAATACCGTTGGCGCTCTTCTTTCTTCTATTCTCTCTCCTGACTTCGATTGCTTTGCCGCATGACGAGCTAGCGGAGCAAGTTCAGGCGATCTCATCAAAAATTAAACAAGAACCAAAGCGAGCTGATTTGTACTTTCAGCGCGGTGAGCTCTACCGGGCGGATGGTCATTGGAAGCAGGCCGAACTGGATTATCTGCTCGCTAAGAAACTGGTGCCAAATATGGTTGCCGCAGATCTTGGTCTTGGATTGCTTTACCTGTCGACAAACAGGTTGAATGAATCCAGGCAGGCTCTCGACCGGTTTCTGTTGCAGCGTCCGGAAAATGCCGAAGCCAGGGTCGCGCGCGGACATGTGCATCAAAAACTCAAACAACCGATGGCGGCCGTCGAGGATTACAGCAAAGCGTTGGTTTTGCGTCCTGATCCGGAAATTTACATCGAAAGGTCCAAGCTCCTGGCAGCCCAACAGAAACCGGAAGACGCGCTAACCGGATTGAATGAAGGGATTGAACGGCTCGGTCCCATTGTGACTATGGAGCTCTATGCAATCGATCTTGAACTTCAGTTGAAACACTATGATCAGGCGCTTCAACGAGTCGATCGAATTGCGGAACAATCGGAGCGGAAAGAGACATGGCTGGCCCGCAAAGGAGAAATCCTTCTACTTGCATCGAGAACAGAGGACGCGCGAAAGGCCTACGTTCTTGCTCTTGAATCCATCCACAATCTGCCGGAGTCTCGCAAAAACAACCGCTATACCCGCGAGTTGGAAGCTAAAATACGACTCGCACTTGAGAACTTCGTAACAGATCCGTTACAATAGTGCGAAGAACGAGGGGACCCACATGATGAAATTCCGAACAATTTTCGTGTCCGTGATTCTCGCGCTCATTTTCGTTGCAGCAACTTTCGCTGCAGAAGTGACTCTTGTGTCCACCGGTTCAACATGGAAATACCTGGACAATGGCTCCAATCAGGGAACCGCATGGAGAGCATCGGCTTTCAATGATTCGACATGGGCCACCGGCGCTGCACAGCTCGGCTATGGAGATGGAGATGAGGCAACGATTGTGAGTTATGGTCCGGATGTGAATGCAAAGTACATCACGACGTACTTTCGCCAGAGTTTTTTTGTTGGAAGTCCTTCGAGTTATACCGGATTGACACTGAACCTGCTGAAGGATGACGGCGCCGTTGTCTATTTAAATGGGACTGAAATTCATCGCGTCAATATGCCCACTGGCTCCGTTTTACATACAACACCGGCATCAACGGCGCTTGGAACACCACAGGAAGCAACCTTCTATGCAACAAGTCACTCCAATACTCTTCTGACCGGAACGAACGTTCTGGCGGTTGAGATTCATCAGGCAAACGGAACAAGCACCGATGTGAGTTTCGCTCTGGAATTGAAAGCAACCGATTCCGTAAGCGTTAGCAGGGGACCTTATTTGCAGCTGGGCACGCCCGGCAGCATGGTCGTGAAGTGGCGCACGAATGTCGCAACCAACAGCCGCGTCCGATACGGATTGGATCCGGCAAATTTGTCCTCCTTCAGCGATAACAGCACTGTTACCACGGAACATGAAGTGTCGCTCACCGGACTGCTTTCCAATACGCAGTATTACTACTCGGCCGGATCAACTACTACCGCATTAGTAGGAGGCGATTCGAATCATTACTTCTACACGTCTCCTCCTTCCGGCAGTGTCGTACCGACTCGTGTCTGGGTGCTCGGTGATTCAGGAACCGCAAATTCGAGTGCTGCAGCCGTCCGGGATGCTTACCTCAATCTCACGGGAAGCCAGTACACAGACCTGTGGTTAATGCTGGGAGACAATGCGTACGCAAGCGGAACCGATAGTGAATATCAGGCTGCCGTATTTAACATGTACCCCAGCATGCTTCGCATCAGCCCTCTCTGGCCGACGCTTGGAAATCATGATGGTGTATCGGCCGATTCCGCAACCCAGACAGGACCGTATTACAACATTTTCAAACTCCCGACGCAGGGAGAAGCAGGCGGTCTCGCTTCCGGAACGGAGGCATACTATTCGTTTGACTACGGAAACATTCATTTCATTTGTCTGGAATCGCATGAAACCAATCGCGCGGTGAACGGAACAATGATGACCTGGTTGCAGAATGATGTGAATTCGACAAACAAAGATTGGATCATCGCTTTCTGGCATCATCCACCCTACACCAAAGGCTCGCACAACTCCGATACGGATCCGCAACTCACCGAAATGCGTACGAATGCTTTACCGATTCTCGAACAAGCGGGAGTCGATCTGGTGCTTACAGGGCATAGTCATTCATACGAACGGTCCTTCTTGATTGATGGTCACTACGGCGTCTCCAGCACATTCACCGCTGCGATGAAAAAGAATGGGGGATCAGGACGCGAAGATGGAACCGGCGCTTACATGAAACCAACGGATGGACTCGGACCACATGAAGGCGCTGTTTACGCAGTCGCAGGCAGCTCGGGTCAAATTTCCGGCGGAACGCTCAATCATCCCGCGATGTTCATTTCACTCAATTCCCTGGGATCCATGATTCTGGAAATCAATGGAAACCGGCTCGATGCAAAATTTATCAATCAGACCGGGGCAACGCAGGACTACTTCACAATCGTTAAGGGCGGGAGTACACCGGCCGCGCCTTCGAATCTTGTTGCGACAGCGGTTTCCACAAGCCAGATCAATTTAACCTGGACCGATAATTCCAGCAATGAAACATCCTTCAAAATCGAACGCTCCACTGATGGCGTCAATTTCGGGCAAATTGCGACTGTTGGCGCGAATATAAACTCCTATTCCAAT
>JBKKAT010000314.1:0-14572 GCA_046714535.1 Acidobacteriota bacterium
CGCGAGTTTTAGATTTACTTCGTTGCGATGTTTGAACTCAGGTGTGTTCGGCGAAAGTTCGCTTTCCAGCAGCATTACTCCACTTTACCACGGAGCCACGGTGATCACAGAGGGGCAAAAGAATCCATTCTTCTCCGTGAACTCCCCCAATGACCCATCAGGTATCTGTATTTGACGTAATCAAAAAATTACGCTATTTTGAGTTAAATGATTCATCCCGACCCGTCTCTGGAACCCGATTGGGATGAGGATAACATTGATCATATTTCCAGGCACGGGCTCAGGCCGGAACAGATTGAAGAATTGTACTACGGCGAGGGGCCTTACCCGACACTTGCCGTTAAAAACAAAGTGAAAAGGGGTAGCAAGACTCAATTCAGATATCGTTTATGGGGAACCGACGCAGCCGGAACGGCCATTGAAGCTATTATCGCCCCGCTTCCGAAATATAGCACTTGGAGATGCGTAACGGCTTATCCAATGACACCAGCAACTCAAAAACTTTATTTTAGGAGAATTAAAAGGAAATGAAGAAAATTTCTGCGGCAATTAGAAAACAACTGAAAAAGGAGGCTGGATCATGGGATAGATCTATGGCCAAGGAGGCCCAGGAAAATATTGAAAAGTTGCTCGAAGAAGCAGAACCGTTTCTTGCTAGTCGACCGCCGCGTCAACCTGTATCCATCCGTGTTGACCCATTTGATCTTTCTATGGCTAAGCGAATAGCTCGACAAAAAGGGGTTCCCTTTACACAACTCATGTCCATGTGGCTCCACGAGAGAATCGAACAGGAAAAGAATCAGGCAAAACTCTAGAGTTATTCTGGTTGTATCCGGCGAAAGTTCACTTTCCAGCAGCAAACTAAAGTTCAACAGAGGTTCGGCGGCTGTGATGCATATCATACGCGGCGCGGATCAGAGTGCGCTGTGAAAAAGGGCTGAAGACCAGTGGAGGCACGCATGCCATCAAAAAGATTCCAGGGACCTTGCTCAACAAGCCGAATGGCGCGAATGCCCAGAACGCATCCAGAGCAAAGGTCAGGGGAAAAACTTTTCTAAACTGCATGCCTGCTGAAACATGATCCCACATGACCAGGAAGATCATATGAAGGCGAATCGCTATTCCGAGGACTGCGGTCAGAATAAATGCCACCACGAGATACGACGCAGCCTTAGAGCCGAGCAGGTCGGTCAGACTCGATTCCATCCCATCCGACCAACGTAACGCGCACAAATAAAAAACAAGATACATGACTTGTAACGCGATGAACAAAGTTCGAGCAAGAGGGCGCGATAGGGAATACTCTTTTTCGTCGTGATCACGAATGAGCCTGGGCTGGGCTCCCTGACCAACGACCTTCAGATCAGTAATCAAATCCTTGACCGTTTGATAACGCGCATTGGGATCTTTTCTAAGGCTCTTTTCAATGACCTGACTTATGGAAGGATGTAGATTGGGATTCAAAACCTGGGGAGGTTTGGGTTCCACGGTCAAAATATGCGCGATGGTTGCGGTGACATTTGTTCCCCCAAAGGGCCTTTGAGCGGTGGCCATTTCGTATAGAACGACGCCAAAACTAAAGATGTCCGAGCGTTGATCCACTTCTTTGCCAAGCGCCTGCTCCGGACTCATGTATTGAACCGTTCCCAGTAACGTTCCAGCCTGCGTATTCGCATCGGTACTGAGCTGATCAATATCCAATCGATCGCTCCAATCCTGTTTTGCCAGACCGAAGTCAAGAATTTTTACTTGATTTTGGGAATTCAACATGATGTTTGCAGGCTTTATGTCGCGATGGACGATCCGCGCCTGGTGAGCTGTGTGGAGCGCTTCAGCAATCTGAAGGGCGATGGTTATAATGGTTGCATTTGCTACCGGACCCTGCCGGATTTTTTCCTGCAGCGTATCTCCCTCCACATATTCCATATCGATGAAATGAATACCATTTTCCTCACCCACTTCGTAAATATGAGTGACGTTCGGATGGCTGAGTGTGGAAGCCATTCGGGCCTCCCGCAAGAATCTGCGGAGCCGTTTGACATCTTCAGCAAGATTTGCCGGTAAAATTTTCAACGCAACATTGCGGCCCAGTTTCAGGTCTTGCGCGCAAAAAACTTCCCCCATTCCGCCTTCGCCGATCTTTTTAAGAATGCGATAATGCGCAATCTGTTCCATATTTTTAACAAAAGATAACGAAGGAAACAAAGATTTTTTGTCCTTCGTTTTCTTTGTTATCTTTTGTTAAAACATCAGCTTTTTTTGATCAGGTGGCGCAATTCCAGATTGCGGATTAAACGGTGCAGATAGTTGGGATGCAGACCAAGGAGTTTTGCCGCTTCTGTAAAATTTCCACGCGCGTTCTCCATCGCTTGCAAAATGAGCTGCCGTTTGATTTCTTGAACACCCTCGTGATACTTCGAAAGATTTCCCACGCTCCTGGTTTCGAGTAGCGATTCAGGGAGGTCTTCCGGAAGTATCTGTTCGCCGTTTCCCAGCACAACGGCGCGTTCAATCGCATTTTGAAGCTCGCGAACATTTCCAGGCCAATCGTAATTCATGAGCCGCGCGCGCGCTTCCTGTGATATTCCCACAATTCGCCGTTGAAATCTGATTCCAAATTGCGAAGCAAAATACGTTGCCAGCAGGGGAATATCATTGGGACGCTCGCGCAAAGGCGGAAGTTGCACCGAAATGACATTTAATCTGTAGTAAAGATCGTCACGAAATTTTCCTTCTTCGATCCCCTTCTTCAGATTCTTGTTGGTTGCCGCGAGAATACGAATGTTGACTCGAATAGACGTCGTGCCGCCAACTCGCTCAAACTGGCGTTCCTGAAGCACTCGCAGCAGTTTCGCTTGCAACAGAGGAGTCAATTCCGTCACTTCATCCAGAAACAGAGTCCCGCCATCTGCCACTTCAAACTTTCCTTTCTTTTGAGCGATTGCGCCTGTGAATGCTCCTTTCTCATGACCGAATAATTCACTTTCCAGCAACGGTTCGGTTAAAGCAGCGCAATTGATCGCTATGAATGGATTGTTTGCACGCGAACTCTTTTCATGCAGCGCGCGGGCAACTAGCTCTTTCCCTGTCCCGCTTTCCCCCAGAATCAGGACGGTGGAATCCGTTGCTCCGACTTTGTTGATGAACTGCAGGACATCCTGAATTTTTTGACTCTCCCCCAGGATTCCATACGCTTCACTCTCTTTTCGAAGTTTCCGGTTTTCTTCTACCAGCCATTCGAGATGTTGCAGATTTTCAATTGCGATCGAAGCAATGGCAGACATAGCAGACAACAATCGCAAATGTTCTTCCGAGAAAGCTGAGGTTACACCGGCTTCCAGAAAAACCAGTCCTTGCGTTTTGCCACGTACCGAAAGGGGCGCGGCAACCACGGAACGTGCCCCGGAATCGGCCAGGCTCCTGGCCTCGCCAAAGTTTTGGAGTACGTCGTTCGAAAGAACCGATTCTCCTTTGCTCAAAACAAGATTTCCAACCGTGCGGCTAATCCGGACTTTCGAGCGATGTTCCAACGTTCTATCCCAGGAGAATATCGACGAATACTCCTCCACAGAACTTTCAGCAAACAGAATTGCTCCTTTTTCCGCCGGCATCGCTTCAAAGACCAATTCCATGAATCTGCGCTGGACATCACTTGTTTTCCGGAGTTGATGAATCTCGGAGCTGAATTTCCACAATGCGGGGGACACAAAGTCTTCTTTTTTCAAAAAGATGGTGGACGGAGAGATTTCCTCTTCTCCGAATTCGACCGGATCTTGCAGCGGTTCATCGCTAACCACAAATACGAATTGAGAGCCGCCGACATCGACACGGTCGCCGTGCCGCAGGATTCTTTCTTTGACCGGAATTCCATTCACAAAGGTTCCATTTAGGCTGTCCAGATCGAAGAGTTTTCCCTGATTGACCACACAATGCTGGCGAGAAACTGCCACCTCGCTGATGTGCACAGTGTTGGAGGCATCCCGTCCTATCGTCAATTTCTCAGTATTTGAGAATGACTCGCCCTTGAGAGGGCCGGTCAACGCGACGAGTTTTGGTTCCATATGCTAATTCATTAGTATAATGCCTCTCGAGCAGCACCGCGGAGACGCGGAGACACAGAGTTAGGAAGGAGATCTATCATTCTCACTCTTATCTCAACGTCTCCGCTTCTCTGCGGTGCTGCTATAATTCAAGGATACTTGGGAGGTACATGGCAAAACCTACCAGAAAAGGAACCCGGAAAATGTCCTTTTCGCCGCCACGTTTTTTGGATTCCATCCTTGAAGATCTTGTGGACTGTTTATTGATCGTTCATCCCAATGGAAAAATCAAGAAAGTAAATAAAGCGGCGATCGATCTTCTCGGGTACTCACCGGCGGAACTTCTCAAGAAAAACTTTGCCGAAATCCTGGGGAGTGAAGACCTGTTCGATCTGTTGACCGGATTGATAGAAGGAGGATCGCTCCATGAATTTGAACTGACCTTCTTCACCAAATTTGGGCGTGCCGTCCCGATGAGCTGCTCCGGATCCGCTTTGAACGATAAGAAAGGGACCATGGAGGCGATTGTTTGCATAGCCAAAGACATCACCGAACGAAAACAAACAGATCATGCCCTGCGGGAAAGCGAGGAGCGCTACCGGACGCTGTTCGAGAACATTCCGATCGGCGTTTACCGGATGGCGCTGGACGGCAAAATCCTGAATGGGAATACAGCTTTGTTAAAAATGATCGGTTACGAATCGGTGAACGAGCTTCAGGCGGTCGATTTTGATCGAATTGCATTAGAAGGAGGTTATTCGAGGGAAGAATTTAGAGTGCAGGTATTAAAAGATGGGGAAGTGCGCGGTCTGGAATGCGTCTGGCGCACCAAAGACGGAACCTTCCTTTATGTCCGGGAGAATTCCAAAATCACGCGTGATGAAAACGGAACGCCTCTCTACTTCGAAGGGACCATCGAGGACATTTCGGAGCGAAAGAGGATTGAACAGATGAAAAATGATTTCATTTCTATCGTTTCGCACGAGCTGCGGGTTCCCCTTACAGCGATTCATGGTTCTTTGGGATGGATTTCGGAGAATTCCGCAGAGCTTCCGGAACGGGTCCGAAAGATGGTCCAGATTGCCAATCGCAGCAGCGATCGGATGGTCCGTTTAATCAATGACATGCTGGATATCGACAAGATTGAATCCGGGAAAATGGTTTTTTACCTCCGGCCGCTGGATGTGATGACGGTTGTGGAGCACACGTTGGAGGCAAACCAGCCTTACGCCGAGCAATTCCAGGTCAAACTCGTTCTCTCGAATCCTTTGCCCGGCGCCAAAGCGCACGGCGATATTGACCGCTTTACGCAAGTGCTCACCAATCTTCTTTCCAATTCTGCGAAGTACTCCCCTCCCAACGGAATTGTAAGCGTTTCCTTATCCAGGAAGGATGGTTTCATCCGGATTTCTGTGAGCGACAGGGGACCGGGCATTCCTGAGAAGTATCGTTCGCGAATTTTTCAAAAGTTCGTTCAAGTTCCAGGAGCCGATTCACGGCAGAAGGGGACCGGATTAGGACTGAGCATCTCGAAGGCGATGGTGGAAAAGATGGGAGGCAAAATCGGTTTTGAATCCGAACCGGGAGCAGGATCCACTTTTTATTTTGATCTGCCGGAGTATAAAGATTGAATAAACAAAAGCTAACGAAGAAAACAAAGATTTTACTTCTTTGTTCCCTTTGTTTGCTTCTGTTTCATTCGATGTTGTTTGGGGATGATATCCTCACTCAATATGAATTGCTCGCGCCGGAAACACACAAATTTGCAATTCGATACGATGTATCGGCGCTTGAGCCGGGCTCCACGGTTTACTTCAACATCATTCGTCCCGGAAGCGAAGCAAGCGATGAGAAGGTTTTCGATCGTGCTTCCGGCAAAGAAATCAAGTTCGAAATGTCCACGGGTAAAGAAGCCAAGGCGGCCGGTCAAGCAGAGCCGGACACGGACGACAAAACTCCTTTCATCAAGGTGCATTTGCCGCGACCTGTTCCTAAAATGGGCGAATTCCGTCTTCGCATTTTCAAGACATACAAAGACGCAAAGTCCTACTTCCAACAAGGAGACAAAGTCATTTTTGATCGTTCTCTCGGCATCAAACGAAACACAGTCATTTTGCCTACCGGATATGAGCTTGTAGGAAGCACCGTTCCTGTGATGGTGAGTACGGAGGCAGACGGACGGGTGAAGGTCAGCTTAATCAATGATCGAGACGATGAGATTGCCGTGCGAGTAGTCGGACGCAAAGTGAAGCCATGAAGCGTTGGGTCACCGTTTGGATCATAGTTTTATCCTGCCAGTTGTACGCTCAGGATTCTCCCTTTCATCGCGCGGAAGATGATCGTGAAATCACATACTGGTTATTGGATCCCGCGACTCATCAATTCCGTTTTTCTCACGATTTTAATATCATCCGGGCGGGCCAAAAACATGCGCATAGTTTTGTACGGAAGGGAAGCACGGTCTCAGATGATATTACGTTTGTTGATCTGGATACGGGAAAGCCTTTGAAAACAAGAAAAACCACCGGCAAAGAAGTCAATGCGCTCGGGTATTATCCGGAGAAAACAGGCGAGGAAGACGTCGTTGTCGAAGGAGCGCTGCTTGCTCCGGTTCCGGAGGGTGGTTCGGTTCGGATTCGCGTGATGGAAACTTACACCGATGCGGACCGCTATTTCCTGGATAAAAATGGTGAACTGGTGTGGGATCGTACTTTCGGAAGATCCCGGAATGTGCTTAAACTTCCTTCTGGATGGATGCTCTTGTCTTGCAATGTGCCGGCCATTATTAACGAAGATGAGAATGGATTGCTAACTCTTCACCTTACCAATCCTCGCAACGATGAGCTTCACATAGTTGTGCGAGCGCGGAAAAGGAAGTCGTAGAACTATGGAATTTATTGATCAAAATCAGGATGTAATCGCGTGGTTGCTTTTGTGGATGTGGATCGCTTTAACGATTTTTATTTTTGCCTACAAAGGCGAGAAATCTGCTAAAGTGTATATCATCAATCTCTTACTTTTGATTGGCTCTCTTTATTTGTTTTTTGTAAGAGAATGAGATTATTCGCAAAAAAAGCACGGGGACTCACTCAAGTGTTTTACGTAGGGGCGCTCGTACAAACGGGCGCTTCTACGATTCAACTTGAATCCCTACATCAGAGGCCAGCGCTTTGCGGACCACCACTCCTGCGATGGCGGCGTCTTGAACGCCCACTCCCGTTAAATCACAGACCGTAATTTCTGTTTGGCTCATTCTGCCCGGAATGTCGCCACCCACCACCTCGCCCAATTCCCCATCGATATCCTGTTCCGTTAAAACACCCGCCACAATCGCATGATGAATTTCGCCGAGCCGAAGGCATTGCGGTATGCTATCCGCGATAATTCGATCGGCTCTCTTCAATACCGAAACATCCAATTCCTGTTTCTCCGGATTGTCAGATCCCATCGCAGTAATATGCGTTCCGGGTTCAACCCAATCGCCAAAAATAATCGGTTCACGGCTGGGTGTCGCAGTGATCACGATCCGGCTTCCGCGTACTGCTTCTTCAGGACTGGATGCTGCTACAATTTCACCTCGCAAGCTCTCTTTCATTTCTTTTCGGTATTGTTCGACATTCGCGGAATGGTGATCGTAAACCATCAAGCGTTGGAAAGAACAAACGCGGCTCAGCGCTTCCAATTGAAACCGCCCTTGCGATCCAGCTCCGATAATGGCCACCTGTTCTACCGAATTCGGCGCCATGTACTTTGCAGCTACCGCCCCCGCAGCGGCTGTTCGAAGTTCGGTGAGATATCCGTTGTCCAACAGTATTGCAACAGGAAATCCGGTTTCTGAGCTGAATGCCAGCATCATTCCTCCGGAAACGGGCAGATCCTTTTTGCGGTTTTCCCAGAAACCGGAAGCAATCTTTACCACGTATTCGCGTTCCCCGAAAATGTATCCCGCTTTGATATGAACTTCCCCTTTTTGGTCGGGTATATCTAATTGAATGACCGAAGGAAGAGAAGCCTGTTTCATAGAGTAAGCAATGAAAGCTTTTTCCACAGCAGCAATTGCTTCTTCGATCGTGACGGCTTTACGAATCTGTGCTTCATTCAACACGCGAATCGCCATATATCCCTCTTAGAGTTGAAATTTGTTGAAGGTGTTTAAGGTGTTTAAAGTGTTTCCTCTGATAGCTCTGTGAAATTAAACACATTAAACATATTGAACCCCTTGAACACTTGTTAGCTATTTTACCTCAACCATCGGAACGTCGGCCCGGATAAAAAACCATAAGACCGCGGCAGCAATTGCGAAGAAGGATCCTGTGATCATGGCAGCGGGCCATCCAAACATTTCCGCCGTGACCGGAACAAGAACCGCCCCGATTCCGCCTACTGCGTTCCCACCGGTATTCAAAACACCGCCTGCGGCAGAGGCATGTTTTCCAGCGACCGAGGCGATTCCGGACCAGTAGGAACCTTCCGTCAGTTGTGTGCATCCGAAAGACAGGGAGAGCATCGCGACAGCGAGAAAGGAGTTGCTTTCCACGGATCCGATGAGCAAAAAGAAAGCTCCAAGAATCATGCTTGGGATGGGAACGATGCGATGCCCTTTGCGCGCCCCATATCGTTTGACAAAATAGTCGCACAGAAATCCACCCAGGGTGGCGCCAATTGCACCAACGATCCATTGCGCGGAAGTGAAATAACCGGCCTGTTCATCTCCAAAGCGGCGAACATCCACCAGATAGAAAAAAAACCAGTTGAAAAAGAGATAAAACACATAGTTTGTGCAAAAATAACTTGCAGCGAGCAAAAGCACATTCCGGTCTTGGAGCGTTCGTTTCCATGCCCCCTTCGTTTCCGTATGGGTTTGCCTGTTTGCCTGGATCAGTTCCAATTCTCTGGCACTGACCGAAGGGTGATCTGCCGGGTCATCCCGGACGTAGCGCCACCAGACAGCCGCGATCAAAAAGCCAAGTGGCGCGGTGATAAAAAAAGATTGCCGCCAACCGTACTCATGCATTAACCAGACCAGGAGCGGAGCAGCCGCAGCGGCGCCCAGAGTTAGCGCAGTGCTGGTCAAACCGTTTGGCAGACCCCAGGAGGAAACAGGGAACCAGTTTGCAATCGCACCTCCGATGACCGGGAAAATCGGAGCCTGGGAAGCTCCAACCAGAAAGCGTAGAACGATTAATACCGCAAGAATGATTGCAGGCGCAGTGGCGGAACGGCCCGGCACGATCCCGGTGAAAATGGTTAGTAGACCCCAGAGTATTGCAATGATGGTTACGGCTTTTCTGCATCCGGCAACATCTCCAAAAACGCCTCCGGGAAACTGAAAAATCGTGTATCCCCACGCAAAAGCTGAAAATACGATTCCGAGTTGGATTTGTGTAAGTCCCAGATCCTGAATCAGCGTTTCGCCAACGATCGAAAGATTCGTTCGCAAAACGTAGGAAACGAAACTGGCGGCGCAAATGAGCAGAAGAATACGCCAGCGGACCGCCATAAAGTGCTTTGATTATAAACGGATGGACAGGGAAGCGGGAAGCCCGAAAAGGATTCAATCACTATTGACGCACGTACGAGTTAATATTTATAATACGTACGATATGAAAGTCACTGCATCAAAACTGCGGGAAAATGTGTACAGGATTCTGGATCAGGTGCTGGAGACCGGCACACCGGTTGAAATCAAACGCAAGGGAAGAACTCTGAAAATCGTGTCCGAAAAACCAGCCACCCAAAAGACATCGCGATTGATTCGTAGAGACGTTATTCATGGAAGCGCAGAGGACCTGGTTCATCAAGATTGGTCTACGGAATGGAAGCCGGAATAGTTCACCTGGACACGCATGTTGTGGTATGGCTCTACTCAGGGCTCCTGAATTTGATTCCTTCGCGTATAGCCATCGCGATCAATCACAATTTGCTCCGGGTTTCTCCAGTCGTTGCCCTTGAAATTCAATATCTTTTTGAAACGGGTCGAATATCAGTTCCGGCGGATGCGATACTGGAAGACTTGGATATGCGCATCGGGTTAAAAATGGACAGGTTGAGTTTCACAAGAGTCGTCCGTCAATCTCTTTTGGAAAAGTGGACTCGTGATCCGTTCGACAGGTTGATTGTTTCCCAGGCCAGGATTCGGCATGTACCATTGCTGACCAGGGACAGAACAATTCGAAAGTATTACAAAAATGCTCGATGGTAGATTCCTGACCCCATCCCGTATGGTGATGTTTTACCGCTATCTTCAAATCTGAGGAACTTCCCTTCCCTTATAAAGAGAGGAAGGCATTGATTTTACAAATCCGAAACAAATCATTGATTTGCAGGAAATCGAGCGCGTCTAGACTGTCGCGTAGTTCAAATTTTACAGGAGACAAAGCGAATGAAAATTCAAACGATTGATGGCAAGGGTAACCGATCCATGGCGGTTCGCGTGATTTTTGCTGTGGTTTGTTTCGCAGTACTGTTTTTATTTTCTCAAAACGCCGCCGCACAAGGAACCTTTTACGTAGAAGAGAAGAAAGAGAACAAGATTTATGTCTTCAATAACATGAAGGCTTACCAAATGTGGAAGGAAGGCGGAGAAATGGGTGTGTCGATTACGCGCGTCGGTGATGGTCCGAATGGAGAGACGCTGGTATTTGACAGTAATGAGGCCATCCATTTGTACAACTTCAAGCACGATCTTCCTGCTGAAGTGTTGATTGAGCCAGAAGTAAAGAAACCGATCATGAACGTCACTTGGAAGGATGGCAAAACAACGATCGATACGGATATCGCGCAGGTGAATATTTCTAACAGGATTCAAGTCCGCTTTACCGAGACTGAAAATATCAGCTCAAGCTCCCTGCTTCCGGGATCGGAAGGGGACGAAAGCATTGGAACTTTCCGGCTTCGCCGCGCAAAAACAAAGTTCGATGGCTGGTTCTACAACAAAGACCTTACCTTTGAGTTGCAATTAAACTGGGCCGACAGCGCGAATGTCCTGGAGGACGCTAACTTGAACTTTGATGTCACAGGCGGCAGAAAGCTTTTGATGCTCAAAGCGGGACAATACAAAGTCCCATTCGGGAGACAGCAATTAACCTCCTCCGGGAACCAGCAGTTCGTGGACCGCTCCGCCGTATCGGATCTGTTTGCTCGCGGCCGCGACATTGGTTTTCAGGTTTGGGGAAATCCGATGAACGGTAAAATCGACTGGCGTCTTGGTATTTTTAATGGAAACGGTCGTACCGTCAGCTTCAACGGCGATGGCGAATATCAATTCGATGGTCGCGTAACTTTTCAGCCCTGGGGGGATGTGAAATACAGTGAAAGCGATTTCGAAAGCACCGACAAACCGATGTTTGCAGTTGCCGCTCAATTCGATATCTTCAAACAATCAGCCGCGGCAGCAGGCACAACAGCTGCGATTAATAGAGATCATGATACCTACGGCTTCGATGCTGTATTCAAATACAAAGGATTGTTTCTGTTCTACGATCACTATTTTCGACAGACAGACGACATAATCGCTGCTAAGAAAATAGACGTCAACGGATTCAATTTTCAGGGTGGTTACTTCATCTATAAACGGATGGTAGAAGTTGCCGCACGTTACGAGCGGATTGATCCGGACGAAGATAAAGACGATGATTTCTTGAAGGAATGGGCGATCGCACTGAACTACTTCTATAACAAGCATAACCTGAAGCTTCAAGGCGACTACAGAAAGATCGAAAATGAAGCCAGAGCTACCAAATTCGACGAATTTCGTGTCCAGCTCCAATTTATATTCTAGTCAAAGGATTTTCGAAGGCGGTTCCTCCCCCTTATAAAGGGGGAGGTCAGGAGGGGGTTGTCCGAATCTCAACCCCCCTCTTCATAAGGGGGAGGAGCTGTTTCGTACCTACCTCAAAAAGTATATCCATTGACAATATAGCCGCAGTGGATATAATCGCTTGTATGGCGAATAAAGAATACGATGTGGAATCTCTACTTCCACTGCAAAGTGCGACCTTTTACATTTTGATGGCCCTTGGGGATGGGGAGCGGCATGGTTACGCAATCATCCAGGACATTTCGGCCAGAACGGGCGGAGAGGTCAAGCTGAGCGCTGGAACGTTGTACCGTTCGATTCAGCGAATGCAGGAACAGGGCTTGATCGTAGAATCGCGGCGAAGACCGGCGCCGGAAGAGGATGATGAGCGGCGTAGATACTACCAGATCACAAAATTCGGATCGTCTGTGGCCTCTGCAGAGCTTCGGCGGCTGCAACAATTGATCAAACTCGCGCGCTCCAAAGGATTTGCAACGGAAAGGGCCTAGAATGCGTTCCTACAAATTTCTGCTTCATTTGTATCCGTCCGCATTTCGAGCAGAGTATGGGGAGGAACTGCTTCAGCTTTTTGCGCAACGCCGCTTGACGAAATCCGGACCCCTCTCAGTCCTTTTTTTCTGGATTGGTGAAATCCTCGACACACTTTGGAATGCAACGCAAGTGCATTGGGACATATTCCAGCGTGATTTGCGTTTCACTGCGCGGACAGTTTCGCGCGCGCCCGGGTTTGCGCTGACCGCGATCCTTGTTACCGCGCTTGGCATCGGCGCAAACACAGCGGTTTTTTCGGTCGTGAACCACGTCTTGATCCGTCCCCTTCCTTATAAAGATTCGGAACGGATCGTACGGATGTGGGAGCAGAACATCAGTGGATATAATGAAGTGTCTCCTCCGAATTATCTAGACTGGCAGCGAATGAGTAAATCCTTTGAATCGATGGCGGCTTATGCGGCAGCATCGATGAATCTGGTCGGCCACGGAACACCCGAAAGATTTGAAACCACAATGATGACGTCAAACTTACTCCCTTTACTTGGAGTAAAACCTTTCATCGGCAGATCGTTTACCAGAAAAGAGGATCAAGAGGGAAGCGCAGGAACAGTGTTGATCAGTTACGCCCTTTGGCAGTCCCGGTTTGGAGGAAACGTCAGAGCGATCGGTCAAAGCGTTCGATTGAATGATGAGACATTTACTCTGATCGGTGTTTTGCCGCCCGGTTTTTCTTTTCCGGATCGCGATACACAATTGTGGACCCCGATCCGGATCAGTGCTGATGATTGGGAAGACCGTGAGAACAACTATTTCAAAGTCGTTGGCAAGTTAAAACCGGATGTTTCGGTGGAGGAAGCACGCGCCGAAGCTGCGATCATTGCGCAGAAGCTGGAACAGGAGTTTCCGGATGAAAATGCAAAAACCGGGATCTTAGTACAAACCTTGCGTGACGGCGTATCGCAACAATCCCGGCTAATGCTTGCTGCTTTACTGGGCGCATCGATTTGTGTGTTATTGATTGCTTGCACCAACCTGGCAGGTTTATTTCTGGTTCGCGCAATCGGTCGAAGAAGAGAACTTACAGTGCGGGCGGCGTTGGGCGCCGGAAGAGAACGGTTGGTTCGCCAGCTTTTAACGGAAAGTCTGGTGTTTGTATTTTTTGGAGCGCTGATCGGTGTGCTTGTGGCTCACGCGGCCGTGCCCTTGCTTTCCCGATTGATACCGACAACATTGCCCGTTGGCGAAGCAACGGTGATGGATTTGAGTGTATTGATTTTTGCCGCTCTTCTATTGTGTTTTACCATTATTGCTTTTGGGGTCCTTCCTGCTTTGCGAATCTGCAGCCGGGCCGATTCGTCTGCTTTGCGCGAAGGAGCGAGATCGGGAATGGGTGAAAAGAGGGACCGGCTACGTTCGGCGCTGGTGATTGCGGAAGTGACAGCTTCCGTGATTCTACTGATTTCTTCGGGTTTGTTGATCCGTGCGCTTTGGAGAATTCAAGCAATCGATCCGGGATTCAACGCAGAAAATGTGCTGACGTTGCAAACTCCGTTGACGTGGCCGAAGTACGAAAAGACAGCGACCCGTGTCGATTTTTACACGCGCGTTTTGTCGGGAGTCCGCTCCATGCCCGAAGTATCCAGCGCAGCTTATATTACAGGACTGCCCATGGTCATGCGTGGAGGAATCTGGCCAGTCTTGCAGGAAGGGGGAATCGAGCCGAAACCGGGTGAATCGTTAACAGCCAGCTTCCGATTTGCGACTCCCGGATTTTTTGAAACGCTAAACATTCCTCTTAAATCAGGCCGCGATATATCACAATCCGATACGTTTGATTCGCCCTATGTAGCAGTTGTCAGTGAATCTTTCGCTGAAAAATTTTGGCCCGGGTCCCGGGAAATTCCTATCGGACGCCGCTTCTATGTGGCTTCTCGCGACCGTACCATCGTGGGTGTGGTGGGAGATATTAAAGTGCGTGGTTTGGAAAGAACCAGTGAACCACAGGTGTATTTGCCCGGCAGCCAGGTGGAGGATCGGTCTCTTATATCCTATCCCCCCAAAGTTCTCGTGGTGCGGACTAAGGGACCGGAAGAAACGGCTTCTTACGACACTATTAGAAGTATGATTCAAAAGATTGATCCTGAGATGCCGATTTCGGATGTTCGTACTTTGCAAGAAGTGGTAGAAGGGGAGACCACTTCGCGCGCGATTCAGGTCCGCG
>JBKKAT010000315.1:0-9533 GCA_046714535.1 Acidobacteriota bacterium
AGTCCTGAATTTGATTTCAAGTTGCCGCTAAATGATCTAAGCCACCTGCCTGAAGAAGAACGCGAAGCATTCGTCACGAAGATGGCTAATGAAGATGCCATGCATCCGTTTGATCTTTCTTCGGGACCGCTTTTTCGAGCGACGTTACTGCGTCTGAACGAATCGGATCACGCGCTCCTTCTGAACTGGCACCACATCATTTTTGATGGATGGTCACTGGGAGTTTTCGGGCGCGAGCTGACAATTCTATACAGCGCTTTTCTGCGTGGCCGAACCTCTCCACTTCCGGAGCTTCCCATCCAGTTTGTTGATTTCGCGGATTGGCAGCGCCGCATATTGCTGGATGGGCCCATGGAGGAACAACTTTCCTACTGGATCCGGCAGCTTGAGGAAATTCCTTCCTCTTTGGAATTACCCGCGGACAGACCACGTCCACCTGTGGAGAGTTTTCGTGGGTCAACTTTCCGTTTCCAATCTCCAAAGAACCTGCAGGACGCCTTGAAAGAAATCAGCAAGAGTGAAGGATGCACACTATTCATGACATTGCTTACTTCCTTCATGACCCTGCTTCACCGATACACAGGCGAAGAAGACATTGTTGTCGGCTCTCCCATAGCGAACCGAAGCCAGAGTGAAATTGAAAATCTGATAGGTTTTTTTGTAAACACACTGGTTCTCAGGGGACAGTTTTCCGGCAATGCTACGTTCCAGGAAAAGCTCCAACATATGAAGAATGTTTGTCTTCAGGCATTCGTTCATCAAGACCTTCCTTTTGAGAAGCTTGTAGAAGCGATGCAGCCCGAACGAAGCCTCAGCCGCTCGCCAATCTTTCAAGTGATGTTTATCTTGCAAAACGCGCCTTCTCATCCGATCCGGCTCCCCGGCATTGCATTATCGGAGATCAAAGTCGATCGAGATACTGCAGGATTTGATTTGAAACTTTCGCTGTCAGAAAGCGAAGATGGTCTCAACGGACGCCTTGAATACAACACGGACATTTTCGATGCGAAGACAATCGGTCGATTGGTTTCTCATTTTCTGACACTTCTCGAAGCAATCGCGGTTGATCCCGGCCAACCCATTTCAAAGTTTCCTCTTCTATCAGTGGCAGAGAGAAAGCAATTGCAGGTTGAGTGGAACAACACCCGAAGACCTTATCAACTGGACCGGTGCATCCATCAGGTCTTTGAAGAACAAGCTTCGCGAACTCCTGACTCTGTAGCCGTTTCCTGGAAAGGGAAAAGCATGACGTTTGGTGAACTCAACCGCCGTTCGAACATGCTGGCACATTCTTTAAAAGATCTGGGAGTCGAAACAGAAACGATCGTTGGTATTTGCGTTGAACGTTCCATCGACATGTTTGTTGGTCTCCTCGGCATACTGAAAACCGGAGCAGCCTTCCTGCCTTTGGATCCTGCCTATCCGAAGGAGCGGTTGGATTTCTTGGTAACCGATGCCGGCGTTCCCATCTTATTAACGCAGAAGAGCCTTGCGGAAAAAATTTCTGAAAGTGAAAATCGTGCCCGTCTCTTCCTTGATTCGGATTGGCAAAAGATTTCTGACCATCGCTCCGATAACTGCTCTTCAAATGTGAATTCGGAAAATCTTGCCTATGTCTTGTACACTTCCGGATCCACCGGCACTCCCAAAGGCGTTCCTGGGACGCATCGTGCTTCACTGAACCGTTTTGAGTGGATGTGGGAAACATATCCTTTCCAGCCCGGAGAGGTTTGTTGTCAGAAGACGTCGATTAGTTTTGTTGATTCGATCTGGGAAATTTTTGGTCCACTGCTTCGAGGAATTCCCACCGTGATTGTTCCGGATCAGGCGATTCAGGATACGAGGCTCCTCACACAAATTCTTGCGAAGAATGAGGTAACAAGGATCGTACTGGTGCCTTCGCTTCTGGCATCACTATTCCATACCGGCTTCAGCATGTCCGAACTGCCAACTCTAAAAGTCTGTATCTGCAGCGGCGAACCGCTGAGTCCTGAAATGTCCCGTAGATTTTTCAGGAGTTTTCCCAAAGCAATGTTGTTGAATCTGTACGGTTCCACGGAAGTTGCTGCAGATGTTACTTGCTATGAGGTACGTCAGGACCTTTCCGGTCACATCAGGACACCGATCGGTCGTCCGATTGCGAATACTCAAATTTATATTCTTGATACTGATCAGAATTCAGTCCCCATTGGTGTTTTTGGAGAGTTGTGTGTAGCTGGAGCCGGTGTCGCCCGTGGATATCTGAATCGCGATTCACTGACAGAGAAAAAATTTATTCAAAACTCTTTGCATTCTGATTCCTCATCCCGGCTTTACAAGACGGGAGATCTGGCGCGTTATCTTCCGGACGGATCCATTGATCTTTTAGGGCGTAAGGATTCTCAAATCAAAGTACGCGGCTACCGCATCGAACCCGCAGAAGTAGAAATGATTCTGAGCAAACACTCTTTCGTGAGAGAGTGCGCAGTAACGGCTTATCAGGATTCAAACGGCGATAACGGTTTGGTGGCCTACATAGTTCCGCAACGTGACAAACATCCGGCTGCAGCACAACTGAAATTGTTCCTGAAAAATCATCTGCCCGAATACATGATCCCAACGTTATTTTTGACGCTGGAAAAGTTACCACTGACCGCCAGCGGGAAAGTGAACAGAAAAGCTCTGCCTTACCCAACGCTTGAGGTGGATGGTGCGGAGTCAGTCAAAACCATGAGCTCGTTGGAACGTCAGCTTGTGGACATGTGGCAAGCGTTGTTGCCCGTAAAATCGATCCGAACCACAGATAATTTCTTCGATCTTGGAGGACATTCCCTACTTGCTGTGCAACTGCTCGCAGCAATTGAAAAAATATCAGAGAGACGAATTCCATTACCCATTTTGTTTCAAGCGCCCACAATCGAACAATTGGCTGTTGTGTTGGAACAGGACGATTGGTCGAACTTTTCCTCTTCAATGATTCCGATACAACCTCTCGGTTCGAAACCTCCTTTCTTTTGCGTTCCCGGATTAGGTGGAAGCGTGGCGTCGTTTTTCAGATTAGCCCCGCTGCTCGGTCAGGATCAACCGTTTTACGGATTGCAGCCGGTGGGCCTGGATGGACTGCAAGCTCCACATGAAACGATTGAGCAAATGACCACTCATTTTGTGAACGAAATCCGTAAGATTCAACCGCACGGACCTTATTTTCTTGGTGGTTCCTCCTTTGGAGGTCTTGTGGCGTTCGATATGGCTCAGCGATTGAATTCGTTCGGCGAAAAGGTGGCGCTGCTGGCTTTATTCGATACTCAGGCAAGAGGGCGCCCACACAAAGCGCCACGGGCAGGGATCCGAACTAGATTGCTATACCATTGGGGTGTCGTCAATTCGCTGCCATTGAGCGAAAAATTTGAATACTTAAAGATGAGAATGAAGTGGCCCTTCAACAGTTCCAAAAAACAGCAGGGCAAAATGCAATCCGGGAAATCCATGCTTCCGGATGCATTCCGCCAGGTGAAGGAAGCAAGTTATCGGGCGGGATTAGCATACACTTTTCAAAAGTATCCGGGCCGGATTACGCTCTTTCGCGCCACGCTGGTGAAACACTTTGATCGGGAATTATATTGGGGACCACACGCAGCCGGTGGAATAGAAATTCATGATATACCTGCCGTGCATGCGATTCTTGCTCGCGAAGGATCACGGTGGATCTTATCGCGCAAGTTGCGCGATTGTCTGGCTCGTGCACAAACGGACAGCACTTTTTTTGAACAGAAGAACGCAAAGGACGCAAAGGACGCAAAGAAAGAAAAATAATTAATTTCTTCGCGATCTTCTGTTCAAAAACTACTTTTTTTCTTTTAATTGCGCTTCGAGATGTTTGCGCATGAGTTGAGCATTTTGATTGGCGATTGATTTCACTTCTTCGCCACTTTCCTGAGCGCCTATTTTGAGCTTTTTCGCAGCTTGAAGATTTTTTTCGTCCTGTTCTCTTTTTATGGCTTTGGGGTCGCGATCCCGTTCATCAGTACGAGACACGGAGCTTTCAATGTTGCGATCTCGTTTCGATCTCGCTTTTGCTGTGCCGTCAAATTCGTCCGAAGTCTCACCTGTTACACCTACTTGAACCTTGAACCCTCCCACCGTCGGCAATTTAGGGACTCCCATCGCGTAACCTCCATTTATATATAGGTAGTATATATGGATATCGACAAATCCTGCGAAATTGTTGCTTGTTACAGCACGTCGGATGGATCCCACGAAGTGCGGTAATTCTCATCCAGGGAATCGAGGTACCTCATGTCTTCAGGAGAGATTTCAAAATCAAACACAGAGCCATTTTCTTCGATTCTTTCTACTCTGTTCGATTTCACAAGCACGACCAGATCCTGCTGCAGTCCCCACCGGATCAAAATTTGCGCAGGAGTTTTACGATAATTGCTTGCGATCTTTACCACATCTGCATCATTCAGCCGTCTGCCTTTTGTGATGGGACTGTAGGCTTCCAGCAAAATGTTTTTTGAACGGCAATACTCCAGCAACTCTTTTTGATACAGGAAAGGACTGAACTCCACCTGATTTACGACCGGCACAACCTCCGTATCAGACAACAATTCTTCCAGATGACGGATCAAATAATTGCTGACACCGATGGAGCGGCATCGTCCTTCCTTGTAAATTTTTTGCAACGCTTTCCATGAATCTTTTCGCTTGACTGGAACAGGCCAGTGGATCAAATAGAGATCGATATAGTCCAGATTCAGTTCCTTCATACTCTTATCAAACGCGCGCAAAGCGCGGTCATAACCATGATCGTCATTCCAGAGCTTTGTCGTTACGAAGATCTGCTCGCGTGGAATTCCCGATTCCCTCACCGCTTCTCCCACTTCGCGTTCATTGTTGTAAAGCGTCGCCGTATCCGCATGCCTGTAACCAAATTGCAAAGCGGACAACACAGTGCTGAACGACTTTTGCCCTTTCGGACTTCTATACATACCAAGCCCCAGCCGTGGTATTTCAATCCCGTTGTTCATGCGAATAGTGGAATCAATTTTCATAAACCTAAGTATAGGAGTGTAAGAAAGGGGATGTGGGGATTTTGGGGATGAGGAGATATTTTAATTCTTTTTAAATCTCCCTCTCCCCAGTATCTCCACATCTCCTTTTCTTACACGAGCTAAAGATTGTTTTTCACCACCGCTCCACCTTTCATCACGAAGCGCACATCTTCCAACAGCTTTACGTTTTCCAGAGGATTTCCGTTTACCGCGATGATGTCCGCATACTTGCCTGCGCTGAGGGATCCGACGCGATCGGACCAACCGAGCAGATCAGCGGCATTCAACGTTGCCGCGCGAATTGCCTGCACAGGCGTCATGCCGTGAGTGGCCATCCAGATGATCTCTTTCGGGTTTTCGCCATGAGGAATCACGGATGAATCGGAGCCCATCGCAATTTTGATTCCTCCTTCCACCGCCATCCGGAAACTCTCACGAATCCCGTTTTTGAAACGCAATTCGCGTTCGCGTTTTTCAAGAGATTTGGATTCCTTGCTTTCTGGTTCAGGCGGCGAATAATCCCAGATGTAGCCTGTGGGAACGAGGTAAGTGCCGTTTTCCTTCATCATGCGAACCGCTTCGGCGTCCAGTAGCGTGCCATGTTCGATGGAGTCCACACCTGCGCGAATCGATTCCTTGATACCGTCCGTGCTATGCGCGTGCGCAGCCACTTTCTTGCCGTAACGGTGTGCTTCTTCCACGATCGCCTTCATTTCAGCAAGAGTGAATTGAGTTTCAACCGCGACGTTTTCTCCTTCACCCGCGCCTTCCGTCGCCATGATCTTGATCACATCCGCTCCATATTTAATTTCCGTACGCACCAGTTTGCGCACGGCGTCCACACCGTCTGCGATTCCAACATAGTCGTTGATGGAAACGGTTGGTGAAAGACCCAGGACATCTTCGTTATGCCCTCCGGTCGAACCGATCGCGAGAGTAGCAACGAGCATTCGCGGTCCGGTCACTTCTCCGCTGTTGATCGCATCGCGAAGCGCGACGTCCGTATAATCTTTTGACCACAATTCACGCACGGTAGTGATGCCGGATTCCAGCGTCTTTCTCGCGTTGCCGGGAGCTCGCACCGCATCATGCATCGGACCACAGTAAAGCAGAAACCTGTAAGTGGTTGTGACATGAGTATGACAATCGATCAGTCCGGGAAGCAGGGTCGCGTTTCCCAGATCGATCACTTCCGCGCCGGCCGGAATGGAAAGACCGGATCCAACTGCTTGAATCCGTTCGCCGTCTATCAGCACAACGACTCGGGGAACTAATTTTCCGGTCTCCACATCCAGCATCGCGGATGCTTTCAAAGCTTTCAGGACCGGTTTCTGTTTGTCCGATGCGATGCTGTTGAAGCAAACGAATGTCGCGACAAATACCATCACAATCCGGGAAATTGTTTTCATATCGAGTGGCCCTCTATTCCTCGCAGATTATATCAAGGTAGGACACCACCTACTCGTGGCGCAATGCAAAATTAGGATCCACTTTCGATGCGCGACGCGCAGGAAGATAGGATGATACAACTCCCAGTGCAAGAAGAAACAGAGAACACACTTGAAAGATCAACACATCTGTTGGACTAACGAAATAAAGCAATGATTCAAGCGCGCGAGTAGCGGCATATGAAAGAAATATTCCGGCGAAAACACCGATCGCAGCAAGCAAAACTCCTTCTTTGATCACCATCGTTACCACATCCCGCTGGCGGGCCGCCAGTGCCATCCGGATTCCAATTTCATGCTTTCGTTGGGAACCATCAGTGCAACACCGGCAAAAATTCCGAAGATCACGAGGTTGAAGCGCCGCTGTGAAAGCGATTCCGCAACAAATTCACTCGCCGGCATTGCTCTACCCGTTATAAGATTCGGATCCGCTTCCCGTATTGTCTTCTGCAGCGCATCCGCATACAAAACAGGATTTCGCGCGGTGCGCACAAGCAGATAAAAAGCCTCGTCGGATGGAACTTCAAGATTCGACAAATACAGCATCGGAGATGGTTCAGACTCCACAGAAGAGCTCTTCACGCGGCGAACGATACCTGTGATCTCGAAAGGACCATCAAAACCCGAGATATAAACTCTTTGTCCAACCGGATCTTGATCAGGCCAAAACAAATTACGCGCGAATTCATCGATGATTAATGTTTTTCCCGGATGAGATTCACTAAAATATTCTCCCTTCATCAATCCGATTTTCATCGTTTTAAAATAACCGGGACTCACGATCCTGTAAGACGCGGCAAAAACATTCTCCGTATTCGGACCGGACGGTCCTTGCGTGCTGAAGTCGGTCATTGAATTTCCGGGACCCATCGGAATCAGACTTGTGATGGCGGCATTTTCTACACCAGGAATTGTGCGGGCTTTCGCCAATAGCGTTCTGTACAGGCTTCCAATTGGTGTTGAATCCGAATCCTCCTGAACCGGTGTAGTTTTTACCGCAAGAACCGAATCCGGCTCGAAGCCAAGATCTACGTCCTGCAGATGCATAAAACTTTTCATCAGCAATCCGGCACAGATCAAAAGAACCAGAGACAAAGCCGCTTCCAGAATCACAAGAAAATTTCGTACATTTGTCCGGCGTTTCCCCGTGGTCGAAGCAAGGCTTCCTTCTTTCAATCCTTCCTGTAGATCCTGTTTCAGACTTTGCCGCGCGCTAAGCGTACCGAATAAAACAACGGTCAAAAAAGAAGACGCAATGGCGAATAACAGAACGACCGGATCAACACGAATCTCATTCAAACGAGGAATATTTTCAGGATGAAGGGCATGAAGCAGGTCGACACCGTATACTGCAAGCAGAATGCCGACGACTCCACTAAAAAGAGCGATCAAAACACTTTCTGTGAAAAGCTGAGCAAATAAGCGCGGAGCTGTTGCTCCCATCGCTCTGCGAATGGAAATTTCGCGATGGCGTCCCATCATCCTTGCGGTTAACAGATTTGCCACATTCAAGCAGGAAATCACTAACACCAGGAGTGCCGCACCAAAGAGCAGCGACGAAGCATCTTTGAATGTTTGAGGAATCACAACATCTTCCAGAGTTCTCAGCGAGACCGACCACCCTTTATTCGAATCAGGGTATCTGGCGGCCAGTGAAGCCGCAATCGCATTCACATCTTGCAGAGCTTTCTGAGTTGTCACATTCTGTTTCAATCTTCCGAGGACCCGGAGAAAATGTCTACTCCGGTCTTCGAATTCCTCCGGAGTCATGGAAAGCGGTATGTAAATTTCCCCGTTGTTGAAAGGAAGCATGAAATCGGGCCCCATAACGGCTACTACCGTATGGGATTTTTGATTCAGAAAAATGCTTTGTCCAATGATCTGATCGTCGCTTCCGAATTTTTCTTTCCACAGCCCGAAGCTGAGAATGGCCACTCCTTCCATCCCGGCATGATCGTAATCCGATGAAAAGAAACTCCTACATAAGGTTTGACTCCCAGCACATCCAACAAATTTCCTGAAATCTGATTTGCCGAGATTTGCTCCGTTTGATTTTTGAACGTGAGGTTGAAATCTTGCTGCCTTGCAAATGCGCCAAGATCTTCGAACGAGCGGCTTTGACGCCAATCCTGCCAGTTCAGTGGCGAAACAGAAAAAGTTTCCAGCTTTTGTGAAAAATTACTTTCGTAAAGTCGAACCAGTTTTTGCGGATCGCGGTAATTGAGTGGACGAATTAAGACCGAATGAATGAGGGTAAAAATGGCCGTCAGACAGCCGATACCGATCCCGAGCGTTGCAATCATCACGATGGCAAGTTTTGGATTCTTGAAATGAACACGCATCGCGAGCCGGAAGTCTTGTCTCAGTGCTCTCATCATTTGTTTTGATTCAAAGCAAACACCGTGCCACACGATTTCTTGTCGGGAGTTCCAACGGGGAGTCCCGTAATCATAACGCAGATGTCCGATATCGAACACTTACGCACGGCATCGGTCGCAATATGCCAACTTTGCGCACGTTTGTGTTAAAACAGTTACCATGAAAAATACTTCACGTAAATATTTCTGTTTCTTCATCCTTTATTTTGCAATTGTGCTTTGTGCTTTTGCAGAGCCCAAAAAACGTTTTCTGACAATCGATGATTTCCCAAAACTGCAGGACGTCGGCGATCTGCAATGCTCGGACGATGGAAAATGGATTGCTTATACCGTTAGCGACAGCGACCTGAAGGCAGACAAGCGGCGCAGTTCGATCTGGATGGTGAGCTGGGATGGCGCACAGAATGTACGTCTCAGTTACGGTGGCGACGACAATTCGCCGCGGTGGTCTCCTGATGGGAAACATATCGCATTTCTGTCGGCGCGCCCGGCCGACGGCACGACGCAGGTTTGGGTTCTGGATCGTCGCGGCGGTGAAGCGCGACAGCTCACAAATGTAAAAGAAGAGATTGACGACTATCAGTGGTCTCCTGATGGAAAGAAGCTTGTTCTGGTAATGAGAGAAAGCATCGATTCGGAAAACCCGAAACCGATTGTGATCGACCGTTACAAAT
>JBKKAT010000316.1:0-7419 GCA_046714535.1 Acidobacteriota bacterium
CGTCTGGGAGGTTCCCCTGATGCATGGTCTATCCGCATCGATCGCGCACGGAGGCGCTCAGTTCTCACTGTCGGCGAAAACATATTTGACAGGAAGTCTTCTTGCAGACGATATCGCAGATAAATTGAATCATCCCGAACTGTCCACCTGGATCCTCGATTGGCCGAATTCTGACGATCGCTCCTTCCGCGCTACTGAGCAGCGTTTCGGAGCGTTCCGGAATATGCTTTCCGCGTATTGGTCCGGAGGATTTCACCCAAAAGCGAAAGGCCTCCTCACTGCATCGAACGCTTTTTTTGATCAGGGATTCAATCCGGTTAAGACGGATAAAAAGGGAATCATGGATCTGAAGAGCGGTCCGGTTGGAAATGATCAACAGATTTTTCAGACGAACTTTTGTTTTGGCCGCGCGATCAGACTTTTTGCGCAGAACGTGCATCCCGGATACTGGCAGGCGGTGCATCCCAAAGAAGATGGCTATCGTCCCGATCAAATCATGCGTTACGGCGAGGCAAACCTCAACCGTTTGCAAATCGCCGGTGAATTGCACGTCAAGAGCGGCGAACCGGTCGATGTCGAGCGCGCGCCGAAATTGGATGCGCCTCTCGATTCCTCCATGCTTACAACGGAGGCGAGTTATGAGAACCGCGGTCAAATGGGGCGCACCAGTGCAAGGGACTTTGTCGAAGCGCTACTTCTCACAATTCATCGCGCGCGGCACCTCCAAGCAAATCCTGCGGTGCGCGTGAACGGATCTCTGCTTCAGGATCAACTCCTGATCCATGGTGAAGCCACTGTGAAAAAATACTCGGGCAATGCTGCCCTGGAAAAATTGAAAGCGAAGGCGCGCAAATCAAATCTTGAGTATTCAAACAAGCGCCTCAAAACCGATTGGATTGAACCCGAGACGCTGTTCTGGACTGCATGGCATGCGCTCCCGCGCAAAGAGAAAGCTGCGATTGCTGCGGAAGTCATCGGTAATTTCATTTCTTATGTCGAGGAGTCCGCATCGATGGATCCGCGCTCTACACCGGATGATCCGATGGAATGGCATCGTCACCGGATTCACCCGGTTTTATGGAAGGCACTTGAAGATGGAAAAAGCACTTTTAAGGCGGACGACTCTGTACAGCGCGAGCTCAAAATGTTTCGCGCAAAAAGCAAAAAATATCTCGATCGCAGACCTGTCTTCTCGCAAATACGCTTGAAACGCCCCTGGGGCCCGGAATAAGAGCTACACCGCAGAGACGCGGAGGGCAGAGTTAGGACTGAGAAAATTTTTGTGGGCAACAATCTTTTTCTAACGGTCGGCGCAGATGGAGGATGTACTCTCGGACTTCAGGATAGCCTGTTCCTAGGTCAGGCCATACCGGATGATCTAACGGAAATTCCAACACGAACTGAGTACCGCTGGAAATTCGGTTTTGCTGTAACCTATAAAATCAAATGAGCGAAACCTTTTTGATTTGTATACACTAGGAACTAAACCACAATATTACGGGAGGAGACAATGGTTAAACGATTTGTGTTCTTGGTGCTCTTAGGTCTCTTGAGTTGGCCGGTTTTCGCTGACGATAGTGATCACGTGCCGATGTCGGTGATCATCCACGCCATTAAACCAAATGATGCATCATCTTCCATGGCAGATCGACTGCTGACAATTGAAGCAGGTACAGTACACTGGGATCATGTTGTTGATAAAAATGATCAGGATCTATGCCTCGAAAAAGTCAAGGTGACAACTCTTTCGGGTGATAAATTAACTTTAATTATTCGATGGCTAGCATTGTTAAGAGCCGCAGTAATTCTTAGAATCGATACTGATCCGCCGGAGGACCTGGGTGATCAGCAGTGCAATGGACAATTCGTTATTACCTACCACAGGGGTCCGTCTATAGTCATGCTCGACCTATATAAAGCCGTGGGAGATCAGGAGGAGCAACTTGATATGTTAGCAGATCAGCTGTTCCCTATTGTGAAAACTGATGTAACTGACAAGAAATGGGCAAAGCAATTTAAGGATACTGATAAAGACAAACAACGGAAGATCGAACTAAAAGCAAAAAACGGCACAAAGAAAGCTTATGCACGATGGTTGAGAGATTTGAGAATCATCGAAGTCCAGGACCGCAACTAAGACAAATAAGTACTTAGTGCGGTCGAACAACAGCAATATCGTGCCGGCTCAGAAAAGTCGCCCTGGTATCTGGCTGCAATCGCTGTAAGACTTCATTCATTGCAGCATTCGATTGCCGCAAGAACTCATCCGCTTGTTTCGAGTCGTTCAATTTTCGAGAGGCTTGTCCTGCGTAGAAATATGACAGGAGTAAGGCCTCTCTGCTATTGATTGTCTTCCCAAGCTGAATAGCTTTTAGTGCATAGTCTTTAGCAATCTTGTTTTTGCCTAATTCGTAATTGCACATCGCGATCAGCATAGCAGTGATGCATCGATCATGAAATTCACCTTTCGATTCTCCCTCCTGCGCCTGAAGGCAAGCCCTTTCTGCTTGCTTCGTGTTGCCGCGATTTGCGTAGATCCTACTTAAGTAAGCCTGGGCGTGATGCAGATGAACAATAGGATCTTTCGAAGTCGCAAGAGTCTGCTGGAAGTATTTTTCTGCTTGTTGTTGATCGCCATTTTTGCTTCTGAAATAGTAAACCTGACCAAGAGCCGAATAAACGCGAGCTACAGCATTGTTATGGCCTTCATGCTGATAATAACCAACAGCCTGGTTTAAGTGCGAAACTGCTGCATCATACTGTCCGACTGCGGCCTCAATTTTACCGAGTCCATGTCGCGTGTAAGCTGCATTTCCCTCATCTTCGATTTTGGTGAAAAGGTCCAGTTCCTTCTTTCGATACTTAAGCGCTTCTGAATAATCTCCCCGGATGTAGTGGATATTTCCAATTGCGCCCAGGGCCAATCCTTGAAACCGTCGGTCTTTGACCTGTTCACTCGTTTTTAGAGTTTGAAAATAAAGATCCATCGCCGCATCGAAATTCCCAAGGGAATAGTTAGCATCGCCTAGATCCAGTGAAGTCCGAATAATTCCCTTGCGGTTCTTTATTTTTTTGTGTAGGGATAACCCTAGATTTCCGTAACGCAATCCGTTGGAAAAATCGCCCGCAAAATAATAGGCCTGACCGATTCGATCATTCGAATCCGCAAGGAGGCGTGTATTGTTTATCTCCTTTGCGGTCTGAAGAGCTTTGAAGTAAGGCTTTAGAGCTCCTTTGGATTCTCCCTGCCTCATCAGCGCATTTCCCATTTCAATGTTCATGTAAGCAGTTGAAAGTCTGTCCCCCATTTCCAAATAAATGCGGGAAGCATCCTCCAGCGCTTTTTTACCGTCATCCAATTTCCCTTGCTCCATGTAGCTGATCCCGGAATTCCGCAGATCCATTGCGATGCCCGATCGGTTTTGTAAAGTTCGATCAATTTCCAACGCCTGGCTGTAATATTTTCGGGCCGCATCATATTCATTTTGGTCCTGAAAAATCCTTCCAATGGTTGAAAGTGCTTTGGCCCTGCCCTCGCTGTTTCCAAGCGCCATATAGAGTTTCAATGCTTCATCCGCCTGTGTCCTGGCGCTAGCATGTTTTTGCTGATAAGACAACAAAGAAGCGCTTCGTAAATAAGCAGGGGCATATTTTAAATCGATATCGACGGCATTTTCATAACTTTCTATTGCGTCCTCATACTGCGAAGCGTCTTCATAAATCTGACCAAGTCCGTAATGAAATTCCGGGCTGTCCGGATAGATTTCGAGTAGCTTCTTGTAGAGTAATATTGCAGTATCATAATCGTGAATTGCGGTTGCATAACTTGCCTGCACGAAGTACGAATCAACAAGCGAAAGACGATCGGTCAGTAATTCTTTAGCTCGTTTGGCGTTCGCTTCAGCCATCTCATCATTACCCAGACTTTTATGAGCAAGTGCGAGAGTCGCATGACAAACGGGGTCGTTTGGATTTTTCTCAATCGATCTTGTCAAGAACTGAACCGCTGCGAGATTATTTCCAAGGTTTAAAAGATTTACCCCTTCGTTATAAAGCATATATGCTTCGCCCGAGCCCTGAGCTGAAAGCACCGGTTGGGGTTTGGTCCGTTCCATGTCCGAGCTACCTAGTTGTTTCCTGATTTCAAATGTCACATCCGGAAGCATTTCAAATAAGACATGTTCCGGATCATCCGTTGATTCACGAATGACCTTTCTGGAATCGGTAGTCTCACCAGTGGCCCCGTCTTTAAACTCGAGTAGAATTTGCCACACAGTGCCAAGCTTGAATAGAGTTGGTTGAATGAAGGTGCGTGAATTTGTATATTCTGCCACTTTACGGAGTAGGGCAGGATCATAAGTTTCTTTGTCTAAATCTTTAAATAAATCCGGTATTTGAAAAAGTCGTTCATAGGGAAGCACTCGAATTTGACGCGAAGGCAATAGTTCATTGATCACCATCTGGGTCATGGTGAGACGCGGCCGGTCCAATCCTTTCACTCCTGTCTTATTCTTGAAAGGAAGGACTACAACAATTCGTCTTTCTGAAACAGGTACTGTCAGCTGTGGTGCCCGGGCCATTGGTTGGTCCCGATTGAACTTTTCTATCAGCAACCAGCCGGCTAAAAATAGGAGAAGGAGCATCAGTGAATAAACAATCCACGGTGACGATCGCATGCGATTCGCAATGGTGGATGTGACTTCGGTCATGGAAATTGTCTTTAGCTGATCATGAACTTCTCGCATATTGCGGAACCGGTTGTCAGGATCGGATTGAAGCATTTTATGGATGAGAGAAGCGACTGCGGGAGGAACCCTGGAATTTAGATCCCGCACTTGCCG
Organism: Acidobacteriota bacterium; assembly: GCA_046714535.1. Taxonomy (GTDB): domain Bacteria; phylum Acidobacteriota; class HRBIN11; order JAKEFK01; family JAKEFK01; genus JAKEFK01. The sequence continues at coordinate 4,842 of JBKKAT010000316.1, forward strand.
GATGTGACCGTGCAAAATGGAAGAGGCAAGCTCAAAAATCGTATCTCCGGCAAAAGGGGATTTGCAGGTAAGCATTTCAAAAAGAACGACACCAAAGGAAAACATGTCGCTTCTGCCATCCAGCTTCTTTCCTGAAATTTGTTCAGGGGACATATAAGCTACGGTTCCCGCAACGGTGCCCGAATCAGAGATCCGGCTTTCGGTGGAATCCATGCTGTGGAGTCCCGGCGACGGCACCAATCGTGCAAGGCCAAAATCGAGTAGTTTCACCGTGCCATCTTCTGTGATGATCATATTAGACGGCTTTATATCACGATGAATCAAATTCTGCCGATGGGTCTTATCCAGAGCCGACGCGATTTGCAAAGATATGTAGATTGCGCGATCAATCTGTAAGGGACCAGAAGCGAATCTTCCGCAAGTGTTCTGCCTTGCAAATACTCCATTACGATGAATAGAGTTCCATTAACTTCATCAATATCAAAAATGGTGCAGATGTTGGAATGACTTAATGCGGAAGCGGACCTTGCTTCTAGAAGGAGTCTTTTTTTACGCCGCTCATCGGAAGCAAATTCCGGGAAAAGCACCTTAATTGCAACTGTTCGCTGCAATTTTGTATCCCTTGCCTTATATACCTCACCCATCCCACCGCTTCCGAGCTTCTCAATGATCTCATAGTGAGAAATAACCTGGCCAATCATTTTGTGGATAAATCTGGTGTTTCCCCGTCGGATTAACCCTTGCAAGACATTGTGAACCGAACGCGGGTGCAAGTCAACGAAACAGGTTTAGAAGAGACCCACCGCAGAGACGCGGAGGCGCCGAGCTAGGGGAGCGCGGGCATCTTGCCCGCCCTAGGGTACCGCGGACATACAGTCCGCATTGCAGGGTAGAAGCCAGCCTGCGCTCCCCTAATTTCCCTATATTGAATACGGAGCCTGATGAATGGATTTCAATCTACAGCCATTGCTACGTGTTGAGAATCCCGATGAGCAAAAGCTGCAGTTGGAACGGCTTTTTTCCACACAAATCGAGCCACTGGTCAAACAAACAATTCGCGTCAAGTTCCGATCCGTGGTGGCAACGAAGCATGACGAGGAAGATGTTTTCAGCGAAACTTTATTGAAGCTCTGGAAACAGTTGCAGAAATGGATGCAATCTCCGGAGCAAATGGAAGTGAACGACTTTTCTGCGTACGTCGCAGCGATAACCCTGAATTGTTGTAAGGAATATTTCCGGAGCAAGTTTCCAAGACGATGGCATCTCAGAAACCAGATTCGCTACTTGTTGAACCATTCACGCGACTTCGCGATCTGGCAATCAAAAAGCGGTGAATGGATTACCGGATTTTCAGATTGGAAAGACCGGGATCCGGTCAAACCAGAGGAACCCGCAAAGTCGATTCAGCAATTGGAAATCGCGCGCGCCAAACTGTCTGAAATTGTGCGCCACGTATTTCGTCTGTCATCAGGTCCACTCACGCTTGATGATCTGCTCGCAATTGTTATCGCTCACCCTGGCGTTCGTGAGCAATTTCAAGATCTACAAATGCAGGCTGACAAAGAAGTGGATTCTTTGGCTGATCCGCGATCGCACTTCGAAACGAGAAAAAAGTCTTATCTGGGGCGTCTCTGGTCCGAAATTTGCGAGCTTCCTTCGAAGCAACGGGTCGCATTGTTACTGAATCTCCGCGATCAGGAAGGACGGGACGCAATCGCAGCTTTCCCGGCAACTGGTATTGCGAGCATTTCCCAAATCGCTGTTGTTCTGGAGATGGCAAAAGAAGAGCTTGCCGAAATCTGGACCGACCTCCCGCTCGATGATGCGCGAATCGCAGACCGGCTGCAGCTTACGCGCCAGCAGGTGATTAACCTTCGAAAATCTGCGCGCGAGAGACTAACAAATCGCATGAAAAAGGTGACATCGTAATATGATCATCGATTCCTTCATCTATATAGATAGGGGCAAGGCATGAGCGATCATCTGTCCAGTGAGCAGATGAACAAATATTCAGAGAAAAGGCTTCCGCCAAAGGAGCTGTTGCAGGTCGATGAACATTTGAGCATCTGCGAGAAGTGTCGCAACGAACTAACGGTTGATTCTGATTCTATTGCCGGTTCGTTTGAACAGGAATTTCACGAGGCATCGCAACATCTCGCGTACGATGAGCTCGAAGCATATCTGGACAAACAAAAGGATCGTGAGCTGGTGGAATCGCATCTGGAGGCCTGCTCCCGTTGCAAATCCGAATACGAGGATTTGCGCGCTTTTTCGGTGCAGCTTGCGGCGCCAGTCCATTCCAAACGAGTGGTGTATCGCGTTTTTGCTGTCGCAGCCACGCTGGCAGCAATCGCTGTGGTGGTTTCACTCCTGTACCGGGATTCGCCGGTTCAACAAGCGCAGCCAATACCCCAACCGACACCTGTCGTTGCGTCGATCCGGGATGCGGGAACCCAACTCACTCTGGATCAAAATGGGAAACTATCCGGTTTGAAAGACGTTCCCGCGAACTACCAGGAAATGGTTCGAGCTGCACTACAAACGAATGCCCTGGACATATCGGAAGCTGTTCATCCAT
>JBKKAT010000317.1:0-4686 GCA_046714535.1 Acidobacteriota bacterium
GTTCACCTGAATGCTTGCATGCCGGATCACAAGGAAATTCAACTTCCGTAACGGTCCGGGAAGTGAGACATCCCTGAATTTCCATGGTGGATAAGTTTGATAAAACGAAACGAAAGTGTGACAAATAAAAGTCGGTGGCAAAACAACGGTCCAGAAAAAATCTACCTGGCTTTGAAGATTCAACGCATATAACGTTGCGATTGCCCCGGGCACCAGGGGATAACAAAAAAAGTAAGCAATCTCCCAGAACAGATTGATTCGAACCGGCAATTTCAGCAAAACTCTTTGATCAAAACGCTCCAGATACGCCTGCAATTTCTCATTCGTTTTGGAAAAGAAGCTTCCCCCTTGCCAGTAGACAAACAACATGATGGCGGCGGGGATCCAATCGCGTAGAAGAACCATGCGTGTACCGAGCCGGATCAGAAGCATGCCGCAGAGAGCCAGCGCCACAACGAGGAGTCGCCGCCGGAGGGGGAGTGGACGAATCAAAGCCAGCGCAACGAAAAGCGCAAGAAATCCCAGGCAAATCCACTCAGAAATGCGCATGCGTCAGGAGACGCCCAGAATGCGTGCTGCAATTTTCCGGAGAATCCGCCGGTTCTTTTGCTTTTCGCCCGGCATGAAAAGCCACGTCAGCATTTTTACCGGCGCAGGCATTTGCTGGTTTGGGAAAAAAGCTGTTAACGCCTCGCGTGGATTTTCGCGGACGAAATCCAGAAGTGAAACGCGATGGACGCACGAAACAGTGCAGAACGGAGCGCAAGATTTGCTCGTTGAATATTCCCGTTTGAGGTCTTCTGCCGAATATTTTTCCAACGGTATGGCGGGATAACCGCGTTGCTGCGAACAATAGTGAACCAAACCATCTTCGCAGACATACAGATACCGGCTTCCCGCGCGGCATTTCCATTCATTCGGCAGTCCCAGAGTTAAATTTTTTTGAAATTGATTGTAGAAAGCAAAATTCAGGAACGTTTGTTTTCCAAAACTTTGCGCTTCCTGATAAGCCGCGAGATGTTCGGGCTGCAAAGGTTTTAGCTGTCCTTCTCCGTCATGAATGATTCCGACAGTGCTGCTGAGCCCCAATTCCACAGCTCTCCTGGCCACCTCCACCGCGTCCTGTGGATTTTTGATGGAGCTGCCAACCACAGAATTGATATTCACATGAAACTCCGCGTGTTTCGAGAGCCATTCCAGCTTTTTGTTGAGAACTTTCAAACTCTTCATCGAAACATCATCAGGATTCACGTTGTCCACACTGATTTGAAGATGGTCGAGACCCACTTTGTTGAAACGTTTGATCCGGTCAACAGTCAGCAGGTAACCGTTTGTCAGGAGACCCGCGAAGATTCCGTGTTTCGTAATTTGTTTAATGATGAGATCGAGATCGGGGTGCAACATCGGTTCTCCGCCGCTGAGATGAATTGCCGCGGTCCCGAGTCTCGCCAGATGATCGATCCGTCGCAACATCTCCTCAGTCGGAACCGGTTTCGAAAAATTATCGAATTCATTGCAGTAAGTGCAGGAAAGATTGCACCGGCGAACCGGCACCACGTGGGCAAGCACGGGATGAGTCGTCGATTTCAACCCGCGCGCTACCATTCGCGCTTCTTTTGCTGTGCGCAGGTACGCACGAAACCGCCTCCGCATTGGAACCAGCATAACTTGAGGATAGAGATTGGAGCGTTTTGAGTCAACGAGCATGATCACGAGCACGATTACGAGCGAGCGCGAGCATGATCACGATCACGAGTACGATTACGATATACTAGGAATGGAAATCCACCACAAAGGAAGGCAGGATACTGCCCGTTTCAGGAGATTATGAAAGGTAGGAGAAAGAGGACCATGGAAAAGACTCTCAGCACAGACAACACCATCAAAGACTTCAATCAAATTTCGGCATCGGCATCCACAGGGAACATCGATAAGATTCGTGACATCCTTTTCGGCTCGCAGATGCGGGACTATGAAAAGCGTTTCGCAAAACTGGAAGAAAGGCTTCAGCGGGAACACCAGGAGCTGAAAGATGAAATGCGAAAACGTCTCGATTCCCTGGAAAGTTATGTCCGTAGCGAAGTGGATGCGTTGAGCTCACGGATCACAACGGAACAGGAAACACGCGGAGATTCGTTGACCGACTTATCCCGTGAAATGAAAGAGATTGCGAAATCGTTAGAAAAGAAAAACGCCCAACTGGATGAGTTGTTCAACAAGAACAATCGGGAAATGCGACAGCAAGCGCTCGATCAAGCCAAACAGTTGATGGAAGAAATTCAATCGAAGCATCAATCGCTCTCACAATCGCTGGAAAGGGCGGTTCGTGAATTGACCGAAGAGAAGATGGAACGGAGCGGTTTGGCGGATCTCTTCACCGAGATGGCAATGCGATTGAATCATCAGTTTCACATCAATACGGAAGAGGTAAGCGGAAATGAGTGATTCTCCTGAAAAAGGAGAAGGGGGGCAGGGACCGGGTAAAAAATCCTCCAATGGTAGCGACAAACTGAATGAATTGCGCAACATTCTTTTTCCGGAGCGAGCCGAGCTCGACTCTTTGCAACAGAAACTGAACAATCCTGAAGTGCTTGCGGAAAGTGTCAGCAAGATACTGCCGCAAGCGGTTCGCATGCGTGCCGGACGGGACGACGATTTAACGCAGGCGATGTCGGGAACGGTGGAAAAAGCGCTGCGTGCTTCCGTTCGAAAGAATCCGCGTCCCCTGGCCGATGCCATTTTTCCCATCATTGGTCCCGCCATTCGAAAAGCCATCTCAACGGCGATCGCCGGCCTGATGCAATCGTTCAATCAAACTCTGGAACACAGTCTTTCTGTGCGCGGCTTGAAATGGCGCTGGGAAGCGATCCGCACAGGAAAATCATTTGCCGAAGTTGTTTTACTGCACAGCCTGCTTTATCGCGTTGAACAAATCTTTTTGATTCACCGGGAAAGCGGTCTACTGCTGCAACATGTTAGTGTGACTTCTTCGCAGTCTCCGGACCTGGTCTCAGGTATGCTCACCGCGATTCAGGACTTTGTGCGTGACTCCTTTCATGTGGGAGAAGCGGAGACGCTGGATACAATGCGGGTCGGCGAATTGAGCGTCTGGGTGGAACAAGGCCCGTTCGCAATTCTCGCAGCCGTGATCCGTGGCAATGCCCCGCAGGACTTACGGTCACTTCTGCAAGCGACACTGGAGAAAATCCATTTGGACAAGGGCAGATCCCTTGAAGATTTTCAAGGGGATAACTCCACTTTTGAATCGGTCCGGCCCGATCTGGAAGAATGCCTGCAGAGCCAGTACCAGAAAGCAAAACAGAAAGAATCCCGCACCGGTTCTATTTTATTAGTAAGTATTGTTGCAGTACTCCTTTTATGGGCCGGCTATTTTTTTGCGCAGAGATCCCGGGTGAATCAGTTTGTGAACCGGTTGAATAGTGAGCCGGGAATTGTTATTACCGATGTGCAAAAGCGTGATGGAAAGTATCATTTGTTTGGTTTAAGAGATCCGCTTGCAATGGATCCGGCTGCATCGATGCAATCCGCCGGCTTCCCTCCGGACAAAATCATTTTCACATGGGAACCGTATCAGGCGATTCACCCGCAATTTTTATTGGCGAGAGCGAATACTATTTTGAAACCACCCTCCGGGGTATCGATGGAATTGATCGATGGCGTGCTGGTGGCTAAAGGAAAAGCTCCACACTCGTGGATCAGGGAAAGCAGATCTCTGGCGCGCGCAATTTCTGGAATCACCGGTTTCAACGATGAGCATCTGATCGAGCTGGAAGCAGAAGAGATGTACGCATTGAAAAAGGAAACGGAAGGGAAGGTTTTACGTTTCATGGTTGGCACGCCGGATCTGGTCTCAGGCCAGGAACAGGAACTGGACACCATCGCCTCCTTACTCGCGCGTCTCATTGAAAAGGGAGAGCAGCTCGGCAAAGAAGTGAGAATCGAAGTCGCCGGGCACACGGATACGACGGGAGACGAAACCGGAAATCGTGAACTCAGCCAGGAACGCGCAGATGCTGTTACCTATTTGCTCAACGAAAGAGGGATTTCACCCGGCTCTTTTCAAACGATTGGAAAAGCATCGGATGCGCCTCTGCGGCCGGAAAAAAATGAAGAGGACCGTGGATGGAACCGCAGTGTGACTTTTCATCTGAACTGGAGCGATCAACAGGATGATCGATAAATTCCCCGATCCTGTCATCACTTTTCTGCGGGGGCTTTTGCTGGAAAAGCGAGACCCTGCTTATCTTGTGCTCGATCGCGAGGGACGATTACTGGACTCCGGAGGAAGGCTCGATCTGTACGGCTTGGGGAAGCTAAAGATCGGGGAATCCTTAACCGAACAAATGCATTTCCTGCAAGGGATGCTCCCGTTCGAGTCCGGAGAAGTTTCGCTTCCTTTTATTGAGATGACAGAACACACTTATGCGGACATTCATCTCTTTCAGAATGATGATCTGCATTATGTTTTACTGGTGGACGTAACCAGCGCTGGAATGCAGCAATCTATCCTTCAGCAGAAAGCCAACGATTTGAATCTTCTGCAAAATCAACGATCCGGTCTCGAAAATCTTCTTTTTGAAATCGATCTGCTCTTTCTGGAGAAGGCGGGCGATCGCGTGTTTCAGGTGATTGGAAAAGCTCCCGCGTGGATCGAGCTTTGTGGTC
>JBKKAT010000318.1:0-2989 GCA_046714535.1 Acidobacteriota bacterium
GGCGGTGAAAGCGCTGTAGAGGAGGCCGATCGAATGAGGAAACCGGATCTCTTTAATAAGTTTGATATCGTTCCCTTTGCCGATTCCAAAACTGGCGGTAGTCCATTCGCCAACACCATCCACACAGAGAATTGCCGCTTCTTCATAAGGGGAACAAAAGAAGGCACTGGCCGCATGCGAAAGATGATGTTCACTGAAAAAGATTTTCGAAGCCGGCAAGCTCAAACGGTTCTGCAATAAATGCTTGATCCAGAGTTTGTCGCCAAACCAGGTGACCATTGCTTCACGAAAAACTTTGTGTGAATGCGGAAAGGTCTGCATGCTGGATAGAAGAAGCCGCTCAAACTTGATGAATGGTTTTTCAAAAAATACCACATAGTCGAGATCCCGTGCTTCGATTCCGCCGGTACGAAGACAGAAATCGATTGCGTTTTCTGGATATTCGTAATCGTGCTTTTTTCGAGTGAAACGCTCTTCTTCAGCAGCAGCAAGGAGAACGCCATCGCGAAATAAAGCGGCAGCCGCATCATGAAAGTAGCAGGAGATTCCCAGTATTTGCATCGTTCACCACTGTCTAATCGCTCTTTCAAGAGGAGCCGTGGAATCGGGAGATCGTTCTTGCCACCCGTGTGCGGAATTTTTTCGAAGCCCCAGGGGATCTGCTCGCTTCATGATCAAAGCGAAAGGAGCAAGAATGAGAAAATAGAAGAGTATCAAAATCACTCTGGCCTGAAAGTTCCCCACCTTGTGAGCAAAAGACTTCCAGCCTGTCCAAAAACGTTTTAATAAAGACATAAAAAAATGAACAGAGATTATAACAGAGTTCAATCGTGGATCGTAATCTTGATCGTGATCGTTATCGCAGTCGTAATCGTGAAGGTCGGACAAGGATTTAGCTCACGATCACGATCCACGATTACGATCACGATCCGCGATTAGATAGAGAAGGGCCCGGGAAAAAGGGAGTAAGTAGTTTCCCGGGACCTTAGTTGAGATAACTTGCCAGGGAACCGACGCTGGAGGACTTTCGCAGTTTGTTAAGGGCCTGTGCCTCAATCTGTCGGATCCGTTCCCTGGACAGACTCATTCTGTCACCAATTTGTTTTAATGTAAGGGCATTATCATCATCCAGACCGAATCGAAGTCGGAGCACCTTTTCTTCCATCGGTGAAAGTTTGCCAAGCGATCTTTCGATTTGTTCTTTCAAAAAGATCGTAGCAGAACTTGTTTCAGCAGACGGAATGATCGACTGCTCTAAAGCGTCACCGAGAGTCAGGTCCCCATTCTCATCGATCGGATGATCCAAAGATAAAGTTCCTGCCGTAGCTTCCAGCGAAGCGTTTAATTCCTTTAAGCTAACGCCAATTTCCAGAGCAAGAGCTTCCCGGGTGGGAGTCTCATTTTGTTCGCTTCGCCTTTTAGACAAAGTCGTAGCGACGCGATACAGAATGTTTGCCGTTTTCGGCGAAAGCCTGTAAACCTGGCTTGCTTGTGAAAGGTAGTGTAAGATTGCCTGCCGGATCCACCACACGGCATAAGAAGTGAAACGAACTTTTCGTTCAGGGTCAAACCTTTTTGCCGCTTCAATCAATCCGACATTTCCCTCGTTGATCAAATCCAGGAAGGGGAGTCCGGACTTCCGGTATTTCTTCGCAATCTTAATTACGAAGCGTAGATTCGACTCAATCATCTTTTGCAAAGCTTCCTTATCCCCTGACTGAACCCTGTAACCTAATGCCTTTTCTTCTTCGGCCGTCAGCAAAGGAATCTTTGAAATTTCTTTCAAATAGAGTCTCATTGCTCTATTCAAGGACTTATCTTTTGAAATCACTTTCGTTTTCTGTATCATTTTTTCTTATCTCTTATTAGATACGTTTTGAGCCCTATAAAGTTTTAAATTCTTTTTGTTTTTCTTATTGCTCAATCGCCCAGACTATGCAATTTTTAGGCCATAACTGAATGCCTTTCAGGGTCGTCGAGCGGTATCTAATAATTTGGTCTATTGAGACAGGAATTTCAATTATTTGAATACAAGCGTCCTAAAAAATGCCGTCAAGGGGCCTGTTTTGGGGGTGAAACGCCTGGTTTTAACACAGAGACACGGAGACACAGAGTTTAAGCAAATATTTGATTCTTCTTTGTGACTCTGTGTCTCTGTGTTTAAAGCTTGCTTTACAATTTCGTCAGGGCAAGCAAATCCTGGTAGCTTAAAGCATCCTTCCGACCGCTCCATGCTCCTTAAAATACGGGTTCCTTCAACTCGAAACCATTCCGAAAGAGCGCGTCGCGAATATAAGCTTCTTCGTAAGCGACCGCCGATGTAGGAGAGATCAGTCTGCGAACTGAATAAACAGAATCCGGATTGGGTTTGATGAACTGAAGTTCGCCATCATTCGTCTGTTGACCATTTAACAAAAAGAAAGTCAAAAGCGCTTTTCCTCCCTTCCTCAATCTTTGAGCGATTTCCCGCAGGTAGAGTTCCAAATCCTCCGGAAGAAGATGAGTGAAAAGACTTTTTGCGACTGCTATATCGAAGTCGGATTCCTGGAATTGTGCAAACCAATTGGCAGCTGTCAAACGGCCATGAGGCCAGAAGTTTTCGTTGAAGATATCTGCATGTAGAAAACGGAAGCTGGGAATGCGATTTGATATATTGCTGTTGGCCCACTGGATCGAAGGCTTATGGATATCCATACCGATCAGATTGCCGCGCCATCCTTTTAATTCGAGCGCAAGCTCAAGAAGGCCACATCCGCAACCGATATCCCACAATCGGTGCTCGTAAGATAGTCCCAGAAGCAATTGCAGGTAAGCAACGAACTCGCTACCCGGACCGTCTATCGAGCCGAGACAACTTGCATGACGCCTCAGCCGAAGCGGAGGATACTTCTCCATCCTGTTGATTCTCCGGAACAGCGAATCGAAAGGCTCAAGAAGCCCGTATCCAACGTTGCGTACCTTTCTATATGCAGGAAGTACGCTCTTGACC
>JBKKAT010000319.1:0-3722 GCA_046714535.1 Acidobacteriota bacterium
CAACAGGGACAAACAGTGCTGTTTCTTGCTCTGGATGGTTCTGCGGCGGCTCTTTTCGGCGTTGCAGACACAATCAAAGAAACCACACCGGAAGCAATTGCACAGTTGAAAGGGCAAGGATTGCATCTTGTGATGTTAACCGGGGACAATGCAACAACCGCCAATGCGGTGGCAGCAAAACTTGGAATCAGTGAAGTGTATGCCGGCGTTCTCCCGGATCAAAAAAGTGAAATCATTCGGAAGTTAAAGAACGCCGGCCGTGTAGTAGCAATGGCGGGTGACGGCGTCAATGACGCGCCTGCATTAGCTCTCGCTGACGTCGGGATCGCAATGGGTTCAGGAACGGACGTTGCAATGCAGAGCGCCGGGATTACTCTGGTGAAAGGTGATCTCCGGGGAATTGTTCGCGCACGCAACCTGAGCAAACGTACGCTCAAAAATATTCGCCAAAATCTGTTCTTTGCGTTTATCTACAATGTAATCGGGGTTCCGATCGCTGCCGGTATTCTTTATCCTGTTTTCGGTCTACTGTTGAGTCCGATGATTGCCAGTGCAGCTATGAGTTTCAGCTCCGTGTCAGTGATTGCAAACTCTCTTCGCCTGCGAAAAGCACGGATTTGACCTTTCAGCACTGGTCGGACGCCGCATCATACTGGACTAAGTACTCCAACCAATCCACGCTCCTGCCCTCTTCAGAGGACGTATTTTTTGGCAAAGATTTGCCGCGTTAAACATAAGTTATTGTTCCACGATAACTTATTCTATTGGCATGATCGTTGCTTCTACTAGCAGAGGAGGTAACTATGAAAAAGCAATTGGTTTTTGCAATGATTTTCGTTCTCAGTCTGTTTGCGGGTCAGGTGGCCCGGGCAGATCATCCGGATAGAGATTTTCAAGATTTGGTAGGGGTAGCCCATGAACTCGAACTAAAGGCAGCACACGCTCATGAGGAAGCGGAACAGCAAGCACACCATGGCAATCGTCGCGAAGCTTATGCCCTGACGAAACTACACGATTTAAACCAAGCAGCGGCCCATTTCCATGACCAGCTGGAACGAAATTTTCGAAACCCCAATCATACGGAAAGAGATTTCCGTAACCTGGTGAACGCATTCTATCAAGCCCGTTATGCGATGCGCGGCTTGCATGCTTTTGATCACGTTTATAACGATTTTGCGCAAGTCGGACAGTTGATGCGTCAGATGGTCAATATTTATTCACCGTACGAGTACGCTTTCAACCGGTACAACCGCTACGGGCATGGGAACTACCGTGATAGGGATTACGGTGACCGCTATCGTCATTATGACGAGGATGATCAGTATGAGGAAGATGATCACGAGCACGATCACTCCGATGACGAATACGATGACTGATTACTTATGCGTGCATAGCGCCGAATGCTCGAGGGAGACGATTTTCAGGTAAGCTGAACTCGTCTCCACCGTTTCCACTTGTAATCGTTATCGGCATCGTTAAGGCGATTTATTCCACACACGATCGGATTCCCGAAAATATAAGGATCATCTCTTAGAATGCTATGAGAGCCGGATTAGAAAACGCTAATGTGTCCGGCTATAGCTTGGGAATTTCAAAAGTCACATTGGCCCAGAAGCTTTCCCATTCGGCTTTCGGATCACCGGAAAGTGGAAGCATGTGATTCGCTCGAATCATCCAGAGCCCGGGATGGTCTATCACAACTTTGAATTTCCCATCCTTTCCTGATTGTACGCTCTGGGCATATACATCATGTTCTTTACTAAAGCCTTCGTATGTAGCAAGCACTCTTGCGCCGGCAAGAGGTTTCCCATCGAAAAGAAGCTGAAACTCCAGCGGATCGCCGATTTTGACGCTGTAAGGATTTGAACTAGGAATCAGCTCAATCTTGTAGCCAAGCGATTCTTTGTAGTGTTCCGTTCGTTGATCACCGACCTGTACCAGTGTTTTCAGGTATCGGATATATTTTTCAGTCCCTTCCTTTTTCTCATCTCCTCGCTTTTTAATTTGTTCGATAACATTCGTATATCCATCTGCTTCCAAATACTTCAGGAAGGTTGCTGCATCAATTTTGATGTAAGATGGAGTTGCTTCCCAGCCAACTACATAAGTACCCGCTCGATTCAGGACAATTTCGGGACCGACCCCTGGTGAATCTTTTACCTTCTGAAGTCCTGTGGGACCGTTCACAATTGTATAAACAGTTTTATCGGCTCTCCACTTTTCTTCTTTGCCCGGGAAAGCCTCCGCGAGCCACATCGACAGTTTGGTGTTTCCCGGATTGATTAAAACAAAAGGATTCGGCCGCAGGAAGAGGTCATGCGGGAATGCCTGGCTTGAAAATAGAAGTGTAAAAACTAGGATTCCTATCTTTTTCATTTTCTGCTCCTTTACGTTTCATTCGCGTGACGAAGGTAGAGTTACAACAAAAATGGACCCTTCTCCTTCCTTGCTTTCCACTAAAATGTTTCCTCCGTGGGATTCGACAATTCGTTTGACGATTGCAAGTCCTAATCCGGATCCCTTCGATTCTGTTTCCTCATTTTTATCTACCTGATAGAACCTGTCAAAAATTTTGGATAACTCTTCTTTGGGGATTCCCGGTCCGGTATCACGAACGGAGAATACCGCGGTGTGATCCTTATGATCAACAACCATTTTAACAGTGCCGTTTGCCGGTGTGTACTTCAACGCGTTCTCAAGTAGATTAATAAGGACCTGATGAAGCTGATTGGAATCTCCAATGATTTTAGGTCTCGAAAGAATTGAAACTTTAGTGTCGATACCCTTATCCGTGAATAAAGGTTGCATCATTTCAGAGACGTCGTTTATCAATGTTGCTGCGTCGATTTCTTGCCTTTTGATAATTATGTTATGAGTGTCTAATGCCGAGAGAAGAAGCAGGTCATTGACAATGAAATTTAATCTCGTTATCTGGTCAAGCGCCGTCTGAATCGCATCACGATATTCACTCTCCGTGCGCAATTTACTGGATACAACCTCCAATGTTCCTGCAATTGCCGTGAGAGGTGTTTTTAATTCATGAGAGGCATCCATGGTGAATTGTTGAATGCTGCGAAAAGTGCTATTGAGGCGCTCGAGCATGGCGTTCATGGTTGCAACGAGATTTTGCAATTCCTCATCTGCCGTTTGTACTTCCAATAATTGATCCAGATTTTTGGCGCGTATTTCTTTTGTTCTTCTGGTAATTTCGACAACCGGCTTCAATGCTTTACTTGCGATCAAGTAACCACCAAAGCTTGTCGCTGTTAGAAGAAGAGGAACGAGAAGAAACAGGTTTAATGCCAGATCATGCAGGGTATGCTTGATATCGCCAAGCCAGGAAGCCTGCAACAAAACAAAACGACCATTCGCCATCGGGCTCAGGAGAACCCTAACCGGTTCACCGTTATCAGTCTCGAATGAGATAAATTGTTCAACGGAATCCTGAGACAAGGAAACCTTATGCGAGATTTCCTTGAACGCAATCGTTGAAAAGATTGACTGCCGCTGCGCATTTCGAATTTCAATCGCTTCCTTCAACTCGGAAAGGCGCTCCGGCAGTTTTACAAAATCATTTTTGGCATAAGGCTCAAGAAATGAGATGATGCGTTTCTGGGAACTAACAAGAAGTTCGTCGTGATGACGGTAAAGATTCCTGGATTGGAGTTCATATAACAGAAAGCCAAAAATGACGAGCGTAATGCTCTCAATGCAAATAAACC
>JBKKAT010000320.1:0-6391 GCA_046714535.1 Acidobacteriota bacterium
AGAACGTATCATCCCTGTGCGAGAAACTGCATTCGGAAGGAAGCATCGTTGTCTTCACCAATGGTGTTTTTGACTTGCTTCACCCGGGTCACATCCACTACTTGCGGGATGCTCGCAGGTTAGGATCACATCTCATTGTTGCGCTGAATACCGATGATTCGACACGAAAAATCAAAGGGGAAAAACGACCGCTGATGAGTCTGGAAGAGCGGGCAGAAATTCTTGCGGCGCTCGAAATGGTCAGCTACGTAACCTGGTTTAGCGAAAAAACTCCTGACAATATCATTCGCAAAGTGAAACCGGATGTTCTGGTGAAGGGAGGCGATTGGCGGATCGATCAGATCGCCGGAAGAGAATTTGTGGAATCTTACGGCGGTCAAGTTTTGAGCATCCCCTTTGTGCCCGGGTACAGCACTTCCAACATTGTAGAAAAAATAACCAAACTGATTTAACACAGAGGCACAGAGTTTTAAACAATAATTTCTCTGTGCCTCTGTGACTCTGTGTTAAAGAGCTACTTACATTGCGACTCTGAGTTCATGATTTTTGATCCATTATTAAAGGGCTGGAAAGCCGCTGATTTTGAATCTGTAACAGACGCCTTTTTGTCCGGCAAGAAGGTACGTGTCACCGGAATCAAAGGGAGCGCGAGAAGTTTTTATTTTCATCTGCTGCAGCAGCATCTGCAGATGCCGCTTCTGGTTTTGACTTCCGGCACAACTCAGGCTGAAGACGATTACAGCGATCTGAGCTTTTTATCTGCGCAACTCGGGAAAACAAATCCTGTTTATTTTCCGGCGCACGACACGGAACCTTACCAGGGAGTCAGCCCGCATCCACAAATCAGCGTCATGCGCATGCAAGCGCTCTGGCATCTGAACACGGATCAAACGCCGATCATTGTGGCTCCGCTTCAAGCCGCCGTTCAATGGATGGCGCCCCGCGAAAATTTCGGACGATCCCTGTTAACGATCGAATGGGGAGATGAAAGAAATCCGATAGAGATTGCAGCGCAATTGCGAAGCTTTGGTTACAAGGAAAAGGACCTGGTTACGTCGCGCGGAGAATTTGCATTACGCGGTGGCATTCTGGATCTTTTTTCGCCCGCGGAAGCGTCGCCGGTTCGAATGGAATTTTTCGGGAACCGGATCGAATCGATGCGAAGTTTCGATGCCGCAACGCAGCGGTCGCAAAAGGAAATCGAACGCATCACGATTCTCGCGCTTAAGGAAATGCAGCTCACGCAAAACGAAATTGACGCGTGGGGCAAGTTTGTCGAAGGGCGATTTACAGGATCCTTCTATCAGGAAGAGCTTACGGACAAAACCGAACAATTGCTTGAGTTCGGATCGTTCGAAGGTTATGAAGATTTCGCAAGAACATTTTTCGAAAAACCGGCGACTCTCCTGGATTACCTGCCGGACAACTGCTGCATTTTGCTGGATGAACCGGTCTTGCTGGAGCAGGCCCATTTTGCAACGCTGCAGGAATACAGGAAACGTTTCGATCAAGTGCATGAAATGTACCGTCTTGCACTGGAACCGGAAGAAATCTTTCAGCCCTGGGAAGAATTTCTGACCTCCACCAATAGAGGATTTCTCATTTCCTTCAGCGAGCTTGTCAGCGAGCCGGATCCGCAGGAATTAACTCTCGAATACCACTATCAATCCGTGCGGCAATATCACGGACAGGTGCAGGAAATCATCAATGATGCGCTGCGTTCGCAGGAAAACGGATATACATCCTATTTCGTTTTTCCAACGCCCGGAAAAGCAGAAAGATTGGCTGAAATTCTGACCGAGTATGAAGCTCCCGTTCTTCTCTTTCAGGATGTAAATGAAAAAGTGGAATCATCCATCGAAGGAAAGCTGATAGTTACGTTTGGCAATCTGCGGCACGGTTTTAAAAACGCAGAGGAACGGATCCTTCTAATGACGGAAGATGATCTGTTCGGAGAATCGCGTCCGGCCATCGCGACGGAAACGCGAAAAGCAGCTGGCAAATTCATTTCTGATCTACGCGACCTCAAAACGGAGGACTATATCGTCCATGTCGATCATGGAATCGGACAGTTTCTGGGTCTCAACACAATGTTCATGGAAGGACAGGAACGTGAATTTCTCGTTCTGAGATTTGCAGAAGACGACAAACTTTATGTGCCGGTAGAGCGTTTGGATCTTGTTCAAAAATATATGGGAGCCTCGGATTCCGCTCCCCGGTTGGATAAACTCGGCAGTAACCTCTGGCAAAAAACAAAAGCTAAAGCCAAAGCTTCCATGAAGGAGATGGCCGAAAAACTCCTTCAGCTTTATGCGTATCGAAAAGCGGTAAAAGGCTACTCTTTTCCCCCGGATGATCCGCTGCAACGTGAATTTGATGATGCGTTTGAATTCCAGGAAACACCGCATCAAATGGCGGCCATATCGGACATCAAAGAAGACATGGAATCGGACAAACCTGCCGATCGTCTTGTGTGTGGAGACGTTGGCTACGGCAAGACGGAAGTCGCGATGCGCGCGGCCTTCAAAGCCGTAAACTCGGGAAAACAGGTCGCGCTCCTGGCCCCCACTACTATTCTTGCGTTTCAACATTTTCATACGTTCCAACAACGATTCGAAATGTTTCCGGTCACGATCGATATGGTCAGCAGATTCCGTTCGCGCACCGAAATCAGAAACGCATTGCAAAAAACAGCTGAAGGCAAAGTGGACATCCTGATCGGCACTCACCGGTTGCTTTCGAAGGATGTTCTTTTCCATGATCTCGGATTACTCATCGTGGATGAAGAACAGCGTTTCGGAGTGGCGCATAAAGAGCGATTGAAAGAAATGAAAAAAAATGTGGATGCCATCACTCTAACCGCCACACCCATTCCGCGAACGCTTCAGATGGCTTTGATGGGATTTCGTCCCATGAGCGTCATCGAAACACCACCGAAAGACCGGCTTGCGATTCAGACCAACATTGTGAAATACAACGAAGACACGATTGAGACGGCAATTCATGCGGAACTAAAAAGAGGAGGGCAGGTGTATTTTGTCCACAACCGGGTTGAAACGATTCATTCGATTGCAGCAATGGTGAAACGTCTCGTGCCGGAAGCTCGTGTAGCCATCGCGCACGGTCAGATGGAAGAGGGGGATCTTGAAAAAGTGATGATGCAGTTCATTCACCGGGAGTTTGATGTGCTGGTATCCACAACCATCATCGAAAATGGAATTGATATTCCTCTCGTGAATACTCTGATCGTCAATCGCGCAGACCGTTTCGGGCTCTCCCAGCTTTATCAGCTGCGCGGGCGCGTGGGCCGTTCTCACAGACGGGCTTATGCTTACTTCCTGATCCCCTCAGAAAAAGAGCTGACACCCATCGCGCGAAGGCGTCTTTCTGCTTTGCGTGAATTCACGGAGCTGGGCTCCGGTTTCCGCCTTGCCGCACTGGATCTGGAAATTCGCGGGGCAGGAAATCTCCTGGGAAGCGAACAACATGGTCACATTGCAGCGCTCGGGTTCGAACTCTATTGCCGCCTGCTCGAGCAAACGGTAAAAGAAATTCAGGGAGAAGAAGCGCCTTCCGACTTTTCTTCCACGATCAACCTGAATCTCGATATCCGCATTCCTGAAGATTATGTTCCGAACATGAATCACCGTCTGATGCTCTACAAGCGAATCGCATCGATTCGATCGGAGGATCAAATTGTGTCGATTCGCGAAGAAATTCAGGACCGTTTCGGCATGATTCCTGAAGTGGTGGAGAACTTGCTCAGATACGGCGTTGTCAAGTTGAAAGCGGAACAATTGAAAATCAGGTCCGTCGATCACTCAGATGGGTCTCTTTTCTTTCAGCTGACAGAAAACGGACCGGTCAAAACAGACTGCATCCTCGCCTTCATTCGAAAACACAAAGAAGCGCGTTTGTCCCCTTCCGGCATTCTGACTTACCAGGGTGAAAAGCTTTATATTCCAAAGAATCTATTTGAGACTCTGCACCGATTGCTGAACGAACTGGCATCGTGCTAGAAAACCTTTAACGCGGCAAGCGTTGCGCGTTCTCCTTACAAAAGTTATAATTCGGTAAGGAGAAATTCGATGGCTGTTTCAAAAATCACATCCAAATTTCAAACGACGGTTCCCAAAGAAGTCAGACAGAAACTTTCGATCCGCGTAGAGGATTCGCTGGAATGGGTAGTGGTTGAAGGAAAAGCAATTGTGCGTCCGGCGACGTCCCGCCTTTATCGTTGGATTGGCTACGCAAAGGTTGGGCCTGGTTCGCCGGTTGAAGATGTCAAGAAAGCTCGCACTCTACGCGGGCGAAAGCAATAAATGGATCGCTGGTTGCTGGATACAAACGCTGTAGTTTCACTTTTCACGGATCGCAATGAAGCGCAACGGAACAACGTCGTTCTTACGTTTGGAAAAGCGATCACGCTGAGATTGAGATAGTTTTACACCAGCATGTGGTGTCTGAAATCATCTTCACTTTGTTAAACGTCTACTTGATTGGCAGGGACAAAGTTTCAGAGATCATCCGGGATTTGATTGATCACCCAAACGTCGTAGTCGAAAATGACATCCATTGGGAAACAGTTCTCAGTTTGTGGCCATCAGTTCTTCGGGATTTTGGCGATGCCATGATAGCCGCTGCCGCACTCGGTAAAGGATACGTTGTCTTTACTTTCGATAAGCCTCTCCGCAAGCAACTCCTAAAACTGAAGATCAGTTGTGTTACCGGATCGTTCTGAGCCGATTCCGCCGGATCATGCATTACTTAGGCGCATTTTGACTTACCAGGGTGAAAAGCTTTATATTCCAAATAATCTATTTGAGACTCTGCATCGATTGCTGAACGAACGGGCATCGTGCTAGAAGAAACCATTCCAGGACGACACAACGGCACACTGAGTGTTTGCCTGGCCTGATGAACCCGGTTATACTTTTGTTGGACATTCGGTATAACAAATGCATATAAAAACTGCGGTTTCGATCGACAAAGATCTTTTCGACAAGGCGGAACAAATTGCAAAAGAATTAGGAGTTTCAAGAAGCCGTCTATTTTCAATGGGCATTCAAGAAGTGATCTCCAAACAAGAGAACCGTAAGCTTTTGAGGCAGATGAATCGCGCACTCGAAAAAATCTATCCCGATACCGACGATGAAGAACATTTACGCCGAGTGAAAGGATACCACCGCAGAATGTTCTCCTCAGACTGAGGTTCTGATGGAGATTCAGCAAGGGGATATTTTCTGGATCGATCTGGGCCGGCCTTCCGGTTCTGAACCGGGTTATAAACGTCCTTATCTCGTCATTCAGAACAACTTACTCAACAAAAGCCTTCTGAACACAGCCATCGTGTGTGCCCTGACGACGAATTTGAAGTGGGCATATTCCCCCGGCAACGTGCTGCTCAATAAAGGTGAAGCCAATCTTTCCAGAAAAAGCGTGGTGAATGTAACTCAGATCTTAACGGTGGACAGACAGAGCTTGCGTGAAAAAATCGGTACCCTGTCAAACGTGCGTTTCACTCAAGTGCTGGAGGGCATCGATTTCGTCCTGAGTCCACGCGAACCAGAGTAAGCTTTTCCCGATACAAGATCCACAAATCGGTTGGTGCCAGGTCATAAAAGCATCCGGTATTTTGACTTACCTGGATTACGGTAGAGCTGGAAGTGCCGTAATTGAGATTTTGAAAGGCAGGAAAACTGGCCATAATGCACCGCTGAACCTTTGCAATGATCGCGTTTGGAGTAATGTTCTTTTCAGTGAAGCTGACTCCACCAATCACAGCAATTTTTTGCTTCTATTCGTTGTTTTGTTGGGAGCCAATGCCTGTCCGCTTCCGCGTTAAATCATCCAGCGATCATCACAAATTACACCGGAACAATCCTATTTCAATAACCAGGTTGTTTTTCCATAGAGCAATCGACATCGGCATCCATTCGCTGTGTCCGTGAGCGTTGAATTATGAGAAAATGAGCAAACAGATGAGCACATCACGTGACCTGATCGTACTCACTTTATTGCTTGTGGCAACTACAGCAATCGCACAGGAGAACAAACTAAAAGTGTACATTTCGGTTGATATGGAGGGCATCGCTGGCGTGGTGACGGGTGACCAGCTTGGAGTTTCAGGTTTTGAGTATGAGCGGTTTCGGGAGTTTATGACCGCCGAAGCTCTGGTCGCCGTGAACGCAACAAAGGAGGCCGGTGCGACAGAAGTGCTTGTTAGCGATTCGCATGGAAATGGGGAAAACCTGCTGATCGAGAAATTTCCGGCCGACGTCCGGATCATACGGTCGCAGCCACGCAAACTCTCCATGATGGCTGGAATTGATTCCACATTCGATGCTGTCATCTTTATCGGCTATCATGCTTCGACCAATAATCCGCAAGG
>JBKKAT010000321.1:0-4737 GCA_046714535.1 Acidobacteriota bacterium
GCCTTGATCACTGTGGTGCGGGGGCGGCAAACCCGCGAATCGGGTTGTCGCTACCGATGAATCCAAGACTGGTTGTGGCGCCGTTGGTCAGGTTCACGCTAACAAGCTGTGATCCGCCACACTTTCCCGCGGAAGACTTTTTGTTCACTTTGAGAGCAGCATAAGCAATTCCGGAAGGGGCAATATCAAATCCTACAAGAACGTTCGTCGCGGTGGAAAGAGATCCAACTGTGTTCAAGGTTCCTGAATTTGGCGGATTCTGCGTTGTCAGGATATCGAGACGGGCGTCGATGTCATAGAGGGTTGTGCCTGTTGCCGGATCGTTGTCGGGATTTGTATAAGCTGCGCCGACAGCCATTGGCTGCACGCCCGCGTTTGCATCGCTTTCCGCATACGCAAGATTCGTATCAAATCCAACGATCGCTCCCGTATCAGGATGTGCCCGCAAGTTTTGGCCCGTATTCGTGATCATCCGGATGCGATCCACGGTGGGATTGAAGTCGAAGCCGGCTGCTTTTCCCTGAACCGGAATCACAAACGGATCGATGCCGACCTGTGTAGCGACGGCTGTCGTGGTGGCGATGATGTAGAGCCGGTTGCTGCTTCCCAACCCGTATAGTTGTCCGGTAGCCGGACGAAAATCGATACCAAGAATTGCTTCGTCAGTCTGCAAACCGGTAATGAACTGATCCGATAGAATCGCGCAGGGATTAGCGCTGTCGAATTGCAGCAATCGATTGTCGGTGGTTACAGCATACAGACTCTGTCCCGCATCTGCGGCAATTGCGAAGCAAAGAAGGAGAAGGGAAAGTGCGAGAGTAGGGTAACTGAAGAAACGAATCATGATCTGCCTCCAAATGAAATTCGTTCATCGTCACCGCACCACTGATGACCTCTATATATACGGATAGAAACAAGTTTTGGATTGTTCAGGGGAGCGCAGGCAAGATGCCTGCGGTCCGCTATGCAGGCCAGAGGCCTGCGCTCCCCTTTGCAATCCTAAATCTAGTTTCCGCCGTATATCAGAGTAGTCATCAGTGGTGCGGTGGCTTTGTCCTGCCGGGTGAACAAACAATTTTGGAGGTAAAACATGAGTTACTCGAAGTTTGTTCTGCTGGCCGCATTCATGGTCAGCATTTTTCTACCCTTCTCACTCCCGGGAGCAAGTCACAGCGATGCTCCACTGATTAAGCAGGACCCTCAAGCGAATATTACGGACGTTTATGCTTTCATTGGCACAAAGTATGACAACGCGAGTCAGAAAGTTTTGAATGTTGTTGTTCAAACGCGGCCGTTTTCAGAGCCGGGCGATGGCGTGATCTATGACCGGTTTTCTGACAGCGCCTTGTACAGCATCCATATTGCGAATCCGGTTACCGGTGAAACTGTGATTCGATATGATTTTCAATTTTCTGATGTGAATCCGCTGCAATCTCCCGGATTAAAGAATTCCAACACAATTCTTTCTTACGGCAGAGGCACGGAAATCGGCCCCATCCTTAATATAGGTGACGCGCGACAGAACTTTACTCAAACATATCGCGTGACCAGAAGGGCTTCCGCTTCATCCGTTTTAGGCAATGGACTTCCTGTGCCACCGCCCAATGTTGGTTTGCGAACAACGCCAGCCTATAACGATCCGGGAACGGGCCTGGCTGTGTCGGGAGCATCGGCATTCGGCGATCTTGATGACTACACGAAGCAAGCAGTGGTCTCATTGGATTCAGGTGAAGCCGTTTTTGCCGGGCCGCGTGAGGATGGATTCTTTGCGGACACACCGGGAATTTTCGATCTACTCGATTCACGCATTGTATCTCCCAGCCCGCCGGGAACATTCGGACAGGCAGGGGGTGGAGTCGACGGTTTTAAAGGATTCAATGTTCTTGCGATCGGAATCCAGATTCCTGTTGCGTCGTTGCCTTCTTTTCCGTTCAGCGATGCCTTCTTTGGCCCTACAACAGGCGTAGGCGTATTTGCCACTGTTAGCCGGTCCAGAACTATGACGCTCCGGCCCAATGGTGATCCTGTTTTTAATGGACCTTATGTACAGGTGAACCGCATGGGCAATCCACTGTTCAATGAAGTTCTGATTGCGCTAAAGGATAAAGATGTTTTCAACCGGACAGAGCCGGTTGTGGATGCGGTGAAATTCGCAACTTACGCTCTCAATCCTGAACTTGCCGTTTTGCTCAACGCCGTGTTCGGTTTGAATTTGGCCACGTCAGGACGAACCGACCTGGCTGCCGTCTTCATTCCCGATGTGCTCCGTGTTGACACAACAACCGATCCAGTGCGACTAGCAGGGCAAGCGGGGTTCAGCCGTCTCGGTTTTATCGGTGGCGATACGACCAACGGCAAATCCAGCGGCTGGCCCAACGGGCGTCGATTCGGAGATGATGTTGTCGACATCGCGTTAACCGCGCTGGCAAGCGGCCCATCCTACTCTACTATTACATTAGTAGGCGACAATGTTCCGTCCAACGATCAGCTCTATAACCAGGTGTTTCCTTACTCCGGAACGCCTCACTCCGGAGCAAGAAACAGCAAAGATTCCGGCGTAAACGATTAGTCTTTGCAAATTCAAAAGACGGTAGGAAGCGGTTCGAATTATTTTGGCCGCTTCCTTTTTTATCGTGGTGGTGCGCGCGCCTCGCCCGCCGGAGACGATCGCGCACAAGCTTGTCTTTGCGGACCAGTTGTCCGCACCCCTTTAGAAGGAAATGCTACAATTCGAAAGAGGTTGGGAATGGACTCTAAGGCCGTGCAAGTTGTCCGTAATTTTCTACGGACGTCGGTCGCTCTTCTGGATCTTTACAGCGTGCCGCTCGCTGCCGCTATTGTCGGATGGATAGCCGGTGATTATTTTTTTGGCACAAGTGTGGCGGGTGTTATCCGGTATTGCATACAGGGTTTTGCAGCGTTGATCTTTTTCGTTCTTTCGAATCGTTATCTGAATTGATTCAGGGTAACGTTGCGCAATGCGGAATGAACCTTCTATCAGACTTGCATGTCCGCACATTATACGTCTGAACTTTTCGTTCGTGATATGATGAATGAAAATCGCGCAAGGGGGGATTCCAGGTCTACTTCAGGTTCAACTGTTATCCCAAACAAAACGGATTCTTTTGCGCAAAAAAGTTATTTCCAGGAGGAAAGATTCATGAAGTGCAATACGTGCAGCGCCGAGTGCCAATTAGCCCCCGGTGAAAGTTTTTGTACTGACTGCGGCCATGCAGCATCCGACCATAGCGCAGGTGGAGCATCTGTCGCGGTCTCACCTCCACAGATCGAATCCAGTGGAACTTACAGCGCTGAAATATCGCGCGGGAATCCATCTTGCCTGATTTTCCTGGTGGATCATTCCGGATCCATGGAGGAACCGATCGCCGGCGGTATGGGTCAAAAGAAGAAAGATGCCGTTGCCGATGCAATTAACCGGCTCATCAAGAGTCTCATTTTACTTTCCTCGAAAGAAGAAGGAGTGCGCCATTATTTTGATGTAGGAATCTGGACATACCACGGCGCAAATCAAGTGCAACCGGTGTTTGGAACCGAACTGCTTTCCATTATTGAAGTAGAAAAAAGGCCAAAACGGAAAGAAACACGGTCCCAAAAATTTCCGGATGGAGCGGGCGGAGTCTACGAACAGCAGATGGAATTTCCGATCTGGCTCGATCCAATGGCACAGGGACAAACTCCCATGAAAGCTGCATTTCAAGCGGTAATCCGGCCGTTGCAAAACTGGCTTAATCAGCATCCCAACAGTTTTCCGCCGATCATCATCAACCTTACGGATGGTATGTTCACAGATGGAAGTCCGGCTCCTGAAGCTCAGCAATTGATGCAGATGGGAACTTCGGATGGCAGAACGTTAATCTTCAACTGCCACATCTCAAAAGATGATCTGCCGGAACTTTTGTTTCCAGGAAACGCAAGGTCCGGATCCCTTTCGCCACCTCAAAAAGAATTGTTTGACATTTCGAGTTCGCTGCCTCCTAAGATGAGCCACCTTGCTCAATCGAAAGGTTATGCGATCGAACAAGGCGCTCGCGGATATGTTTACAACGCAGGCCAGGTCACAATGACTGAATTTCTGGATGTCGGAACAGGTGCCGCAACCGATCGTGTGATGTAGCCTGACAGCGCAAGCATTTGCGCATTGTTTGGATTATGAGCAATTCACGACTTCAGTGGCCCGGGCTGCATGACTACGAAGGTCCGGTAGCGAATCCCAAAAGGTGTTTGCGCGATCAACGGCTTCAGTCCATGGCCGTAGAAACGAAGCAAAACAGCAAACAACCCAAGGTTCGTTCCGGCCAATTTGGCGCTGTCTATAAATTTACGAACCAGCGAAACACGCTCGCGCTGAAAGTATTTACGAAAGCCGAACCGGATCGCGACATCCGCTATTCCCTCATTTTTGATCAGCTCAGCAAGCATTCTCCTTCCTGTTTTATCCACTTCACTCATGATATGGAAGGAATACTTTGCCCCGTAAACGGAAGACCCTATCGATGGCCCACAGTCATCATGGATTGGGTGAAAGGGCAAGCAATTGACCGCTACCTGGCAGGTATGCTCAATCAGAACGGGACGATTGAGAATGGAAAACTATGCCGAAAGTGGGCAGACCTCATTCTCAGTCTTTCGCAAAGTCAAATGGCTCACGGCGATCTCCAACAAGGAAACATCCTGGTGATGGGCGATGGCAGTCTAAAGTTAGTGGATTACGACGGA
>JBKKAT010000322.1:0-8722 GCA_046714535.1 Acidobacteriota bacterium
GGTCCCCTATGCAGGCTGGAAGCCTGCGCTCCCCTGACCTGTTGACAAATCGGGTTCTAGTATGTTCATATATTTCTGCATATGAACCATCAGGTTTTCTGTCAAAGCATGAGAATGCGCACGCCGGAGGAATGGAGCTCCGGATTTGCGTGTTGTTGCAGCCTGTAACAGAAATCCTGGCAAGGTTCCCGGGTTAAGCACTAATTCAGTTTAGAGCCCAACCTGGCAAGCAATTGCCGGGTTGGGCTTTTTCATTTTTGGCCTATTTTTCAGACTAGGAGGAACGATTCGATGGTTGAGGACCTTAAGTGTCGTGAGTGCGGTAAAACCTATCCCGCTCAGCCGGTATCCATGTGCGAAGAATGTTTCGGTCCCTTGGAATTTAACGTTGATTATTCGCAGCTCGCCGGCTCACTCACACGCGACAAGATCGCCCGGCGCGCGAAAAATATGTGGCGCTATCGTGAGCTCTTGCCGGCAACAGATGTTCCCGCATCGGGCACATCTATAGGATTCACTCCGTTGATTGCCGCAAAAAATTTGGCAAAGCACTGGGGTCTGCAAGAACTGTATATAAAGAACGATGGCGTGAATTTTCCCTCTTTGTCTTTTAAAGATCGCGTGGTTTCTGTTGCGATTGCAAAAGCGATCGACTTCGGTTTCAAAGTTGTCGGATGCGCGTCTACTGGCAATCTTGCGAATGCTGTGGCCGCGCAAGCAGCCGCCTCCGGCCTGAAAACATGCATTCTCATTCCCGCTGATCTGGAACCGGCAAAAATTACTGGAACGCTCATCTATGGCGCAAATTTAATTGCAGTGACAGGGAACTACGATGAAGTGAACCGGCTTTGCACTCAAATCACCGAGCGGTATCCCTGGGGATTCGTGAATGTAAATTTGCGTCCTTATTATGCGGAAGGATCGAAAACTTACGGTTTTGAAATTCTGGAGCAACTCGGTTGGAAAACGCCTCAACACATCATTGTCCCGATGGCCGGCGGATCCTTGATCACAAAAGTTCAGAAAGCGGTTCAGGAATTTCAAAAGCTGGGCCTGGTCGAACCGTCCACTTGCCGGATCTACGGGGCTCAAGCCGAGGGATGTGCGCCGATCGTAAATATGGTGAAACAGGAACTGAACCGCTTACGACCTGTAAAGCCGAATACGATTGCAAAATCTCTCGCCATCGGCAATCCCGCGGATGGAATTTATGCAGCGCGCGTCATGCGCCAGAGTGGCGGAACGGGAGAAAGTGCAACGGACGAAGAAATCATTGCCGGCATCCGCTTGCTTGCAACCACGGAAGGAATTTTTACGGAAACGGCGGGCGGTGTTGTGATGGCCGCAACCGAAAAACTCATTCGCTCCGGCAGAATACCTCCGGAGGAGTCCATCGTTCTGTGCATGACAGGAAACGGACTGAAAACGCAGGATGCAATCTCAGGATCCGTAAAAATTACCGCAACCATCAAACCCAGTTTTCAGGATTTTCAACGCACTTATGAAGAAGGAGGTGCAGCATGGCAATATCCGTCTTAATTCCTACCGTGCTTCGAAAACACACGGCAGGAAAAGATCAAGTCGCAGCTCAAGGCGCGAGCGTGCGAGAAATATTGCGTGACCTCGAAACACAATTCCGGGGTTTCACGCAAAATCTGTACGCCGAAGATGGGGATTTAAAACCCTTCATCAGCATTTATGTGAATGAGGAAGACATCCGTTTTCTTCAGGATCTGGATACTCCCGTTCAATCGAACGACACGGTCACGATTCTTCCGGCAATTGCGGGCGGCTAATCAGGAGGTAAGAAATGAGCATTACGGCAAAAGGGTTGCTTGCGAATTTGCGCGGCCAGATTCAAGAAGTAACGCCTGAAGAAGTGCGATCCAAAATAAGCAACGGCGCAAAGGTGATCGATGTCCGGGAAGCGGATGAGTTCAGGCAAGGGCATCTCCCGGGTGCCGCTTTTATTCCACGTGGTTTCCTGGAATTAAGGATAGAAGAAGCGGTACCGGACCGGGATCAGGAGGTCATACTCTACTGCGCCGGGGGAAGCCGCTCTTTGTTTGCAGCTCACAATCTGCAAGAACTGGGCTACCGGAATGTCCGTTCGATGGCAGGCGGTTTTCAGCGATGGAAGGAAAAAGCGTTTGACATCGCGATTCCCGATACGCTGTCGGAAAACCAGCGGATGCGCTACCAAAGGCATCTCATCATTCCGGAAATTGGCGAGAAAGGACAGCTCAAGCTGCTGAAAAGCAAAGTGTTGTTGATTGGGGCCGGTGGACTCGGATGCCCTTCGGCACTGTACCTTGCAGCTGCAGGAGTCGGAACGCTGGGAATTGTCGATGATGACCGTGTCGAGGAAAGCAATCTGCAACGACAGGTTTTGCATCCGACCGCAAATGTGGGACGCCTGAAAGTGGATTCTGCGAAGGAATCTTTGCTCGCGCAAAATCCAGGAATCCAGATTCGTACGCATGCGGACAGAATCACTGCGGCAAATGCTCCGGATATTTTGAAGGATTACGATCTCGTGATTGATGGTACGGACAATTTTGTCACGCGCTATTTAATGAATGATGCTTGCGTTTTGCTGAAGAAACCGAACGTCTACGGAAGCGTTTTCCGTTTTGAAGGCCAGGTATCGCTGTTTGTTCCGGGTGAAGGGCCCTGCTACAGATGTCTGTATCCGGAGCCGACTCCCTCGGAACTTGCGCCTTCGTGCGCGGAAGCAGGAGTGCTGGGAATCTTGCCTGGCATCATCGGGTTGCTACAGGCCACTGAGGCGATCAAATGGTTGCTCGGCATCGGCAATCCACTGGTGGGGCGTTTGTTGCTGTATGATGCGCTGCAATCCACGGTTCGGACGTACAAACTTCACAAGAACCCGAAATGTCCCGTTTGCAGTGAACATCCTTCGATTACAAAACTCGAAGATCTCGAATGGTCTTGCCAGATCGGCGTGTGAGGGAATCTATGATTGTGATGAAATTTGGCGGAACTTCTTTCTCCGACCTCTCTGCGTGGCAGCGGGCGGTTTCTATTGTGAAGACAAAAGCTACGGCGGAAACCGTAATCGTCGCTTCTGCCATCCGTGGAATCACCGATGAGCTGGCGGCATGCGCCGGCCATGCGGCTCAAGGGAACAACCTGGAATTGCAAAAGGGCTTCGAACGTATTGCATCTACTCATTTCGAATTCTGTGATGGTCTCCGGCTTGGCAAGCAAGTCCGGCAACAGCTCGGCCTGGGGATGCGGGAGCTAAAACTTTGCCTGGAAAGTGTGATCACACTGAACGAACTGACTCTGCGAACCCGTGATCAAATTCTGGCTTATGGAGAAGTGTTTTCCAGCATTTTGCTCACAACGGTTTTGCAAAAACTCGGACTGGATGCGGTCTTTGTCGATTCGCGCGAAATTGTTGTAACGGATGACAGCTTCTCGCAGGCCAGGCCACACTTACGGCTCGCAAAGGCCCAAACACGCGCACGGTTGCTGCCCCTTCTTCACAACAAAAGAGTTCCCGTCTTACCTGGATTTATTGGAGCAACCAAAACAGGCCAAACCACTACGCTCGGCCGTGGCGGCTCTGATTTTTCCGCTTCCCTGATTGCCGGTTGGCTGGAAGTGGATGAATTGCAAATCTGGAAAGATGTACCCGGCTTTATGACCGCCGATCCTGAGGTGGTGCCGGACGCCGAGACATTCCCTTATTTGAGCTACGAGGATGCCGAACAACTCTGCAGGTATGGCGCCAAAATTTTGCATCCACTGGCGGTCCGTTATGCCGCCCGCAAAGGGATCCCGATTCGCGTTCTTTATACCAGAGATCCGGACGAACCAGGGACGTTGATTGCGGCCGAAGGGCCTCAGAGATCACTGGAAGTAATTGGAATCGCTGCGCACAAAAATACGGGAAGGGTAATCGTTATCGGCGATGCATTGCGTCATCCGGCGATTGCAGCCCAAATTCTGAGAAGCTGCCGGGGACTGCAAATCTTGCGCGTGTCTCAGGATACCTTGCGTTCGAGAATGATTCTCGTGACGGCACAGGGAGATACGGAAAGGGCAATTCGTCAAATTCATGCAAGCGTCAAAGCGATCAATTTTGAGGTTTGACAGGGGAGCGCGGGCATCTTGCCCGCATAGGGGACCGCGGACTTCTATTCCGCTCGGCCGGCTAAAGCCGGCGCTCCATTTCTGCTTCCGCGACGCGCGCATGGGATTGCGAAAGTTTTTCAATATTCTTCAGGAAAAGCGTTTCGGCAAGATCGCCGAGTAACATGGCAACCATTCCTCCAAGTTTCACTTGCATCTGAGTTTTAACCAGAGTTCCATCGTTGGATGTTTCCAGACTGGTCGTTCGAATCGATCCTTCCATCGGACCATCTTTGAAATATCTGATATAACGATGAGGAGGCTCCAGAACCGTTTCAATCGTGGCCTGTTGTTTTCCGGCCATTGTTTTGATCACTTCTTCTGTCATGACTCGATTGCCTTCCCGCTGAACTTTTACGCTTTCATAAGTTTCGGGATAAAGCTGCGGCCAGTGCTCGAAGTCTGTCCAGACCTCAAAGACTTTTTGGGCGGAGGCCTTCACAAAGATCTCATGATTGAGTTCAAATTCTTTCATCTTTTACTCCGGCATCCTATGCAGTGAAGTCGATGAACCCGGGATTCAAAATGCCGTTCGGATCATATTTCTTCTTCATTCGTTTCATTTCGCTCCAGTTTGTATCGTAGTGTTCCTTCCATTTCGTTTGATCAAACTGGACCAGGCCCGAAAGGTAGCGCTTGCCACCGAGTGCTTCACTCAATTCGCTTGCCATGTTTAGGCGCGGGATAGCAAGGTCAAGCAGATCTTTTGGCACACCGGGGAGAATTCCAAAACCGACAATGTAATCGGAATCAGGGCGCTTAAATAATGGCAGATTGGAGGTACGCCCGCTGGACGGCCAGAACAGCACGTGCCCTCCGCCAAGCGCAGCGGGTGGAAGGTTCTGCAAAATCTGACTCATATATTTTTCTGCGACATC
Source organism: Acidobacteriota bacterium (assembly GCA_046714535.1). GTDB lineage: Bacteria > Acidobacteriota > HRBIN11 > JAKEFK01 > JAKEFK01 > JAKEFK01. The sequence continues at coordinate 5,040 of JBKKAT010000322.1, forward strand.
CCATGGAAGCAAGGTTTCCATCCACGGATGAGCGTTAGCCCAGTAACCCATTCGCTTCCAGATATCGAACACGTTTTCGAGACGGCCGACAAAATCATAAATTTCCATGTCTTCCGTGTGGCTGTGACGATAGTAGCTCAGACCTTGCAGACATTTTTTTTCGTCGGGCGGTGGACCTGCCGGATCAAATTCAAATGTCAGTTGTGTCGGGAAAAACCATTCACCAAAAGTTTGCTTCATCACCATGACTTTTTTAAATACAAGAGGCAGAGGGGTACACCAGGATTCGATAAAATCCATGCGACCCTCTTCAATCAGCGCTCGTTGATCCCGAAGAACCGTTTTCAAATCATCATAAACAAGAAAGAATGTGCGGACATGAGATTTGTGTGGACGAAGCTTGAGCTTCGCGCGCGCAATAACGGCAAATTGACCGAGACCACAAAGCGTGTGGTAAAACAGTTCCGAATTTTCGTTAGGAGAACACTCCACAATATCTCCGGCTCCGGTAACCACCTGCAAACCAACACAATTGTCTCCCTGTACTCCATACCGGAAAGAAGCAACTCCGATTCCCGCCATTGAAAGCGTTCCGCCTACTGCAACATTTAGATTGTTTGTCAGGACCGGCGGAATCAATTTGTAAGGCTTCAGCCGGTTGACCAGATCATTCCAGAGAATTCCAGCATCGACAATGCATGTTTTTTCTTCAGTGTTTACCTCAAAATGTTGATTTAGCGCGGTCATATCCAGCAAAATTCCGCCTTCGTTTAACGCTTGTCCGCTCTGGCTGTGCGCCGCTGAGCGGGAACTGACCGGGAGGTTATAGCGGATTCCCATGCGAATCACGGCCGCAATGTCTTCTGCAGAAGAAGGCCTGACCACCACCCGGGGAACGCGCGTGATCATCCTTCCGAAATCGCCGCTAACCGCATTCAAACTCTCGGCGTCGGTTAAAACCTGTCCCCCGACCGCTCCCTGTAGTTCCTGAAATAATGTTGCATCGCTCATAAGTACCTCATTTAAGAATCCATTATTCTTCCACAGCTATGTATGCCGAATCAACCTCCCGATTTGAATTCGACACGGAGACACAGAGGCACAGAGTTAGCTCAATCTTTTTTTCTCTGTGTCTCTGTGCCTTTGTGTTAAGTTCTAACCGAAGCGGCCGGTTACGTAGTCTTCCGTTTGTTTCTGCCCGGGATTGGTGAAGATTTTCTCGGTGGTGTTGTACTCAATCAGGCGTCCAAGATAAAAGAAGGCGGTGAAGTCTGAAATTCGAGCGGCCTGTTGCATGTTATGAGTAACGATAACGATCGTGTATTGCTTCTTTAAGTCCTGTATCAATTCTTCAATTTTGCTTGTGGCCACAGGATCCAGAGCCGAACAGGGTTCATCCATCAATAGAATTTCCGGACTATTTGCGATTGCGCGCGCGATGCAGAGTCTTTGCATTTGTCCGCCGGAAAGGCCCAGCGCACTTTCCTGCAACCGGTCTTTGACTTCCTCCCAAAGAGCTGCGCCTTTCAGGCTATTCTCTACAACGCGATCCAGTTCCTTTCTATTGTTCTGTCCGGCCACACGCAAGCTATAAACAACGTTCTCATAAATGGATTTTGGAAACGGATTCGATTTCTGAAAAACCATACCGATCCGTTTTCGTAACGCGATCACTTCCAGGTGAGGATCGTAAATGTTGTGCCCCTTGATCCGGATTTCTCCTGAGTGACGAATTCCATCGATCAAATCGTTCATCCGGTTGAAATTGCGTAGCAGCGTGGTTTTCCCGCAACCGGAAGGCCCGATCAGCGCAGTCACCTGTTTCTCCGGAATCGCGAAATTCAAATCGTACAAAACATGCGCAGCCCCATAAAAGAAATTGAAATCTTTAATTTCGATTAGATTCCAATCGATTCCTTTCTGGGCAGAATCCCTTTGCGGAACGTTGATCTCTAATAGTTTAGGAGAAATCTCTTCCATCATCGCTTTGCTCATACCTATACCATAATTAGAATGCGCCTGTGGCGAATTTTTTCCGCAGCCTCTCACGAATCACAATGGCTCCCAGGTTCAGCAATACCACCAGGAGGATCAGCAAAAACGTGGTAGCAAATACCATCGGTTTTGCCGCTTCCGAATCGGGCGACTGAAAACCAAGGTCATAAATGTGAAAACCGAGATGCATAAATTTTTGATCCAGATGAAAAAAGGGATAATTTGTGTCCAGCGGCAAACTGGGCGCCAGTTTTACAACTCCGACCAGCATTAAGGGCGCGACTTCTCCCGCGCCGCGAGCCATCGCAAGAATCAATCCGGTCAGAATCCCGGGTGCCGATGCCGGAAGAACAACCCTTTGGATCGTTTGCCATTTCGAAGCACCACACGCAAGCGAACCTTCCCGCATCCCGCGCGGCACTGCGGAAAGCGCTTCTTCGGTAGCAACAATCACAACCGGCACTGTCATCAGAGCCAAAGTAAGCGAGGCCCAGAGAATCCCACCTGTTCCAAAAGTGGGAGACGGCAGATAATCACTGAAGAAAATTTTATCAATCGTTCCGCCCACCATGTAAACAAAAAATCCGAGACCGAACACTCCGAAAACAATGGAGGGAACTCCCGCAAGGTTGTTCACGGCAATCCTAACCGACCGCACAAAAACTCCTTGCTTCGCATACTCCCGCAGGTAAATCGCTGCGAGAACCCCAAATGGGGTAACCGCAACGCTCAAAAGTAGAGTCATCACGAATGTTCCAAAAATTGCAGGAAAAATTCCACCTTCAGTATTTGCTTCACGCGGTTCCTCACTCAAAAATACCCAGAATTTCCGGAGAGCAAATCCTATTCGCTGAAAAATCCCAAATTGATTGGGATAATGCACGTGCACAATCTGACCAAGTGCGATTTTTTTATCTTCACCGCTAAACAGGCGGTATGTGAGAAAGTCCTTTTCCTGCATAGCGCGAAGATCACCCGCCTTTTTCGCGAGCTTCTCGTAGTCCGTCTGGAGGGAATCGATACTCTTTTGGATCTGATCCAGTTTCGCGCGGGCCGGATTCGAACGCTTTTCCAAAACCCGTTTTTGAACCTGTAATCTTTCTATTTGCTGATTGATTCTTCCGATCTGCTTCTTTTCCAGAGACCGGATGGCTTTCCACCGCTGATTCGCTTCCTTTACAAGATCCTCCAGCTTCGCTGGAAAGGATGCTTCGCGTGCCTGGATCTTTCTCCCGTCTCTTAACTCCAGAAAAAGCGGGACGCCGATTGCGTCACCGTACTCCAGTCGTTCCATTACGATTGCTTCTTTTGGATGATGCGTCTGCGCTATTTCGTTCTTGTTCAGGAACCGGAATGCGAGTCCGTAAACATCCTTGTTCCCCAGGAAAACTTGCCATTCTTCCCGCGCCCCTTCCGTACTCTGTTTCTGTTCTTTGATCAAATTTCCGCCCAGAGTACTGCCATCTTTCATTTTGATCTGCAGAATGGGATCCGGCCAGAAAACCTGGATGCCGTTCGCGATAATCAAAATCAAAAGGAACAGAACCATGGACAAACCAACAGTCAGTCCCATGGAAGTGAACCACACAAATGGTTCCCCGGCAGTTTTCAGTTTTCCTTTCGTTTTCATACCGTCTTGTATTTTTCTCGCAAGTGCTGCCGCAGAATTTCAGCAAGTGTATTGATAA
>JBKKAT010000323.1:0-2923 GCA_046714535.1 Acidobacteriota bacterium
CTCCTAAACGGCTCATATCTTCGAGTGGAGCAATGACCTGTAAATCCAGCTGTTTGGTTGAGCCAGCATTCACAATGGTCACCGGTCGTGCGTGATTGTCTTGAAATCCCCCCAAAAAATCCGCTGCCTCCTGCAAGGGACGCATCGTGGCTGATAAACCGATTCGTTGAAAAGGATTCTCCGTGAGCTGGTGCAGTCTTTCCAGCGATAAGGCCAGATGCGCGCCCCTCTTGGTACCGACCATTGCGTGAATTTCATCCACAATTACCCATCGGATGCTTCGCAGGTTTTCGCGCGCATTGCTGGTTAGCAACAAATAAAGAGACTCAGGTGTTGTAATTAGAATATCCGCTGGATTGCGCAGGAAATGTGCCCGCTCTTTGGAAGAGGTATCACCCGTGCGAATCGCAACGGAAGGAATGATGAGGCTTTTGTCGTTTCCGGCTGCTGCCGTAATTCCTGCAATCGGTGCTTGAAGGTTCCTTTGCACATCCACGGCCAGAGCTTTTAAGGGAGAGATGTAGAGCACACGGCAGCGACTGTTTTTTGCAGGCAACGGCGAAAACATAATGTGATGAATGGCTGATAGAAACGCAGCCAGAGTTTTGCCGGAACCGGTCGGAGCAAAAATTAAAGTATGCTCTCCCTTCTCGATCAGAGGCCAACCCGATTCCTGCGCCTTCGTAGGCGCAGAAAAGACGGAGCGAAACCACTTTTGGATGTAAGGATGATACAGGTCGAGGGCCGATTTCATACGCCGTTTTCAAATGATAAGACCGCTGCAGGATGCACGCACTAAGAGTGCCTTCCCATAAATATGATGACATATGGTGCTGGCTCGCAGGATTGATGGCAATGCGCACACTAAGGAAGCGGCGCCGGATGGGACCGGCGCCACATAATGAATTTCACTTGTACAAATTAACGATCATCCTCTTCGTCGTCTTCGTCATAGTCATCATCATCGTCGTCATCTACACGGCTTTCCGCTGATCCCACTTCAAAACCTTCCTTATCTCTGTCGTAACTGGGTCTCGGTTTGTAAGGGCGTTTCTGGCCGTGCAACTGAATATTCGTTTCAACACTGACTACGCCGGCAATGGATTGTGCTAGCGCGACAATCCGGTCTGCGTGCGCTTCACTTAAAGCAGTACCGGTTAACGTGACAATACCATTTTCCGTTTCCACTTTGATTTTGGACTGCCCCATGATCCCTTCCGATTTCAGGGCGTCTTCCACCGCGGACCGAAGAGACGCATCCGTGATAACGGTTTCGGTAAAGGTCTTGGTGTCGACATCCGTGGTCATGGTCTGCATGGTATTATCGTCGCGGGTAATCTCCGCCGGTTCGTTCAACACCACGAGATTTGAACCGATCACGCGCACCCCATCAACGGAGTGAATCAGTCCTATGATGCGATCCATTTCAGCCTGAGAGGAAACGGTTCCTCTTAAAAAGGCTGTGTTCGCGGTTTCGTCCACTACTACGATTACCGTGTTCGGTAATCCAATCAGTTTCTGTTCGATCTGAACCGCCAGTGCATTTTCCGTGTCCGATTTCTTCGATCCGGCCTGGAGCAACAAGGGAAGAGTAAAGATGAACAGCAAAATTGCCAACTTCATGATAGGTTTCGTCATATATACACCTCCTTCTGTCAGGTAATCTCGCCCCTGTTTCCGGTTTTTGTCATCGCAGATCAGTCCTTTCTACGTCGCCCACGGGTTGACACTCCGGTTTCGTAATATACTGCCCGATAAGGAGGAAAAAATTATGTTTTTTCTTTTTGGTTGGGGATCCAGACAACAAAGGATTTTGGTTCAACATTTCCGATGAATTGTCCTAATGGCACTAACAGCAGTTTCTGGCGGCTACTTTACATCAGGGTGTAAGTGTGGCGAAGCAGACGATGATCGTTCAGTTCAAGAATGACAAGAATTCTCTGGAACTTTCCTGGTTCTTCGAGTTCTACGAAGTCGTGCAAGTGGCGCTGAAAAGAAGCAAGTCCGGAAAGGTTGATGGAAACGATTTCGGTAGCGGCACCATCAATATGTACATCGAAACAAGTTCCTGGCGTCGCACATTTGAGATCGTTCTCACTCATCTCCTGTATCGTAAGCTGGAGGAAAAGGCGGTAATCGTTAAGCGGCACAATAGCACGAGGTACAGCGTGTTTTGGCCATCCGACTATCCTGAAGAGTTTTCTGAAATGTAGCGTTTGCTGGCGACTCGCCGTCCGCACCACTACCACATACGGCACTCCTGAATATATAATACATTTAGATATTTCAGAAATTACTGATTATGCAGAACAAAAACGATCGCTTGATTCATTTGTTGCAAAAGGCGTTTTCGGGGGAACTTGCTGCGGCGTTAGCTTACCGTGGACATTGGAAATCTGTTGCCGAAGAATCGGACCGTTCCAGGATTCGACAAATTGAAGCAGAAGAATGGGACCACCGTGAAAAAGTTGGGAAGATGTTGTCGACCCTCGGTTCCCGACCCGATCTGTTTCGGGAAACGCGCTCCTATTTGATCGGGCACCTGCTGGGTTTTCTTTGTGCGATCACCGGCGCTTTTCCTCCCATGTATGCGGCCGGTCGATTGGAAAGCCGCAATATCGTGGAATATGAAAACGCAGCTCGATTCGCGCGTGAAAGCGGACATCCTGAATTTCTGGAATGTCTTTTAGCCATGGCTGAAGTGGAGTGGGAGCATGAACAATATTTCCGCGCGAAGGTTCTTCAACAAAAGATGCCAAGTTTCTTGAGTCTCTGGCCTGAGCCTCCACCGAAGGAAAGTATACGCTCACGGTACCCCACTATTTCTTAAGCTGCGCAGGCTGAAGCCTGCTTTTCCGATGCCGAATAAACCGACCCTAGTGTTGCATTAGTTTTTCCAGTTGTGCTTTGGGAGGCTCGTGAT
>JBKKAT010000324.1:0-4036 GCA_046714535.1 Acidobacteriota bacterium
CTTTGTTTCCTTTGTTATCTTCTGTTGGAAGAGCTATATGAAATTCGCTCCCAACACCGAGTTTGCTTCGAACAAATACAAGACCGCCGTGAGCCGAAACGATCCGCTTCACGACCGCCAAACCGAGACCGGTACCTACACCTTTCATAGGAGTTTGCCAGTAAGGATCGAAAATGTAAGAAAGGTGTTCAGCCGGAATGCCCCGGCCAGTATCGACGACACCGATTTCCACAAATATGCTGTCCGCATTCACCCCCGATCCTTTGCCGGTGTTTACGATCAAATTCACCTTACCTCCGGGCGGAGTGAATTTCAACGCGTTGCTCAGAAGATTGGAGAGGGCGCGCATCATTTTGAGCTTGTCTACAGAAACCAGCGGCAGGTTCTCTTCGGTCTTCTCTGATAACTCGATTCCTTTCTTTTGTGCCTGCAACAAAGCTTCTTGCATCGGATCACGCAGGAGTTCCGGTATCGATAAGATGGTTCTATTCAATTCCATCTTGTTTGATTCAAAACGGAAAATATCCAGCATATCTTCCACAAGCTGTAGAATCGTTTGTCCGGAGCTAAGACCGGCCGCAATGAGCTTTTGGATTCGATCATCATTTTTACCAAATCGTTCTTGCAGGTATTCCAGAGCCAGGATCATTGTGGATGCAGGCGTTTTCAGATCGTGAACGAGCATGGCTGTGAAATCTGCTTTAATCCGGTCAAGCTCTTTCAGCTTTTCGTTGAGTTCTTCGAGCTTTTTCGTTCGGTTTCGAAGCTCACGCTCCAGCTCTTTTGCTTCGGTAACATCTCGCATGATTCCGCGCGCACCGGCCGGCGAACCATTTTCATCGCGCATCAGGGAAACATTGAATTCGAGGTGCCGTACCTTTCCACCGGTGTCCAGGATCGAAACAACCGAGCGATCTGAGCCATTCTTGATGAGTTTTTCGTTTGTCGCACGGAGATTTTTTTCGATATCCGAATCGTGAAACAATTCATGCAGTGCGCCGCCAACGATCTCGCTTCGCGGATGCCCGAAGAAACGTTCGCCGGCCGCATTCATGCTGGTGATCGTTCCCTCCAGATCCCTTGTGTAAATGATGTCATTCACATTGTCAAACAAGTCATCCATTGCTTTTGCTGTTGTTGTCTGTTTTTCTTCAAGCGACGTTGGGTCTCCGGCTTGAAGAGCGGGATGATCCAGATCGATGCCGAGCCGGTTTGCCGTTCGATAAAGTGCATGACGCCCCATTCCGAGAATTTGCGCCGCACGAAGCTTGTTTCCGCCCGTCGATTTCATAACAGCGAGAATGTGTTGACGCGTGACTTCATCGAGTGAGCGTGATTCCTCCCGGGCTCCTTCTTCGTGGTTCGTTTCGGTTTCCGGCGTCATGGGAAAAATCTTTTCGGAATGAGGGCCCGAACTGATCAGGTCTTCTATTTGAATGGCGCCGGTTCCATTCATTGCGACAGCCCTTTCGATTGCATTTTCAAGCTCATCAATATTTCCTTTCCATGGCAAAGTCATCATCCACTGCATCGTGGCATCGGGAATTGTAACCGATTTGCGTTGGCGCTTATTGCCCCGAATTAAAAAATGATTTGCCAGAAGCGGAATGTCTTCCTGCCGTTCCCGAAGCGCAGGAAGATGGATGTGGATTACACTCAGTCTGAGCAGTAAGTCCCTTCGAAAGGATGAGAGCTGGAGCTTTTCCGTTTGCTGGGCGGTTGCTGCGATCATGCGAACATCCACGGAGCGTTCTTCATTACTTCCCGCAGGTTTGACAGTTCGATGCTGCAACATGCGCAGCAGTTTTACCTGAAAGGAAGGAAGGGTTTCGTTGATTTCATCCAGAAAAACTGTGCCACCCGATGCAGTTTCAAGAATTCCACGATGAGCGACGGAAGCTCCCATGGAGGTACCTTTCACATGCCCGAAGAGCTCGCTTTCTAATTGGATCTCGGTGAGCGCGCCACAGTTGACGGCAAGAAAAGGTTTTCGCGCCCTGACTGAGCCTTCATGAATCGCTCGCGCGGCCAACTCCTTTCCTGTTCCTGTCTCTCCGGTAATCAGAACCGTTGAATCCGTTTTGGAGACTCGTGCGATTGTCTTGTAGATCTCCACCATGCGGGCGCTTTGACCGAGCATCTGAATTGTTTTGCCGGTCATCTCCCGCTTTTCTGCTTTTTGATTATGGAAGTTGGCGGCGCGACGCAAAACTTCCAGGATTTGATCTTTCGCAAACGGTTTCGTTATGTATTCAAAAGCGTTCAGCTGCATCGCTTCCGTAACCGTTTCAATGGATCCGTGTGCCGTCATAACAACGATTGGAATCTTGCTTCCGGACGTATGCAGTTCGCGAAGCACCGACAGGCCGGATTCATCTCCCAGTGTCAGATCCAGCAAGATCGAATCGATCAGGACCGGCTTCAGTTTTTGAAAAGCTTCGGAAGGGCTTGTTGCCAGCTCCGTTTCGATTCCTTCGGATTCCAGAAGATTCTGAATCATGGACCCAAATTGCGGGTCATCTTCCACAATGAGCACCCGCATGGTTACACCGGTTACAGTTTGCGCACTGTGATGCCGGCTTCTTGCAACAGATTTCGAGCAGTCTCGCCCAGCGGATAATCGTGGTTGTAAATGACCTCAGAAATTCCGGCATTGATGATCATTTTTGTGCAGAGCAGGCAGGGAGAGAACGTGGAGTAGAGCGCCGAAGATTTCAGAGAGGTACCATGATACGCTGCCTGGGTGATCGCATTTTCTTCACCATGAGAGCAGAAACATTCTTCCAGTGAAGTTCCGCTTTTTGCCAGTTGATTGCAGCGGGGACAACCTCCCTCGTTGCAATTTGTGGTGCCACGCGGAGTTCCATTGTAGCCGGTTGAAATAATGCGCCGGTCTTTTACAAGCACCGCGGCCACTTTTCTTTTTACACAGTTACTTCGGCTGGCAACTACTTGTGCAATCGACATGAAGTATTGATCCCAATCCGGACGCTTGGATTGCTGAAGGACTTTGCCAACAATTTCTATAACCTTTCGATGCAGGTCTTCTACGGAACCGTCATTGATAATCGTAACGTCTGCCATCGCCTGGCAGTCTTCAATGCTCTGTTTGTGTTCTGTGTTGCTCTGTTTTTCAGCCTCTTCGAGCAGTAGAAAATCTTCATACGCCTGGGGGTCCTGTTCTCGCCCGCGGCTGCGAATTCTTTCGAAACGTATTTCCGGTGGCGCATCCACATTCAACAATACAAAGTCTCCCGAAGATCTCAAGGCGAGGACTTCAGCAGGATTGCGGATCGAATCGATCACATAATTTCTGTTTGGATCAATTTTTTTTAAGGTCAACCGCGCGAGGACGTCCGCTCCATATCTTTGCCGCAATTCGTTTCCGGCAAGGATGAGTGTTTCACGCGTGATCGGAATACTTTTTGACTGGAGTTCATCGCGGATCACATCGGAGAGCGAATAATACTCAAAGCCTTTGTCACGAAGGAATGCAGCAACTTCTCCTTTGCCGGAACCATTCTTTCCTGTGAGACCGATGATCATAACTAATTTTAGATTTCAGATCCTAGATTTCAGATTGAAATTGGAGGATTGAAGATTTAATGAGTGTTTTGCGCAATTTGTAACGCTGCCATCCTGCCGGCAGAGCATCGCAGACCTATAAGTGCTTGCCGGCCGGAGGCCGGCGCTACAAACTGTTTTACGGCGCTTCTTTCAATCTAAAATTCTTCAATTACAATCTCAAATCAATAATCTGAAATCTTAAATAATGCAGGAGTCTCTTGGAGAACGCGCTCAACCACGGTATTCAGGGGACCATCCATCAGGATCCCTGATGCATGGCGATGCCCGCCGCCACCGAAACGAGAGGCAAAACAATTTACATCCACACTTCCACGCGAACGCAAACTGACCTTTACTTTTCCGTGAGGCATCTCGATGAATAACAATGAAGCTTCTACGCTATGAATCCCGCGTGCGATATCAACGAAACCTTCGATTTCTTCTACTTCCACACCGGTTTGTTCCAGCA
>JBKKAT010000325.1:0-2802 GCA_046714535.1 Acidobacteriota bacterium
CCTTCGACAATTCTGAAATCTACGATGGAACGGAGCGCCACAGGTCCGGAGTCGGTCTGAATTTCCAGATTCTTCAGGTCTTCGATGTTTTCGCTATCCTCGCGGCGCAAACCGAGTATCATGTCAATTTCTTTTTCAGGTGTCGTATATCGGCGTAGTCTCTGACCGCCCAGGGCAAACAAGGTGATCTCCGAAAGTTCGCGAGGAGTAATTCCGTACTGGATTGCCTTTTCACGGTTCAACACCATTTGCACTTCACGGCGACCGGTTTTTGCATCGAGACGCAGATCTTCAACCCCTTTTACCTTCACGATTTTCTTTTCTGCCTCACGAGCCAGGACTTTTAATGCTTCTATCTCTTCACCATATAGATATACCGAGAAAGTTGTTGAGGTGCCTCCCGATTGCTGGTCTTCATCTTCAAAAAAGACCCTTACGCCACCAAATTTGGGAAGCTTTTCGCGAATCTTTTTCCGGATGGCCTTCGCTTCTTCATCCATCACGTCTTCTTGCTTCAGCGTAATGACAGTCGTTGCATCGCTGTCGGCAAAATAGCTGTAGATGGATTCCAATGGCCAGTCTTTCTGATTGTTATCGAGAAAGCGTTCGATCTGGATGACAATCTTTTCTACGTCCCGTTTGTACATAAAATCGGAAAAATCGTAGCGCAGAAACATTCTGCGATTCTTGCCGCCGGCGAATGTGCCGGTCTGCAGACCAAGCTTGAATGGTAGAATCGTGCTGGCTAGCATCACCACGACCAGGATGAACGCCCACACCCGATGGACAAAGGTCCACTTCAATATTGAGGAATAATGTTTCTTCATCCAACGAATCCAGCGGGGGTCTTCTACTTTTTTGTCGCGCAAGAAACGGGAAGTTGCCAGGGGAATCAAAGTGAGTGATACAAGAAGAGAGCAGACGAGCGTTGCCGTGATTGCTATGCCGATTTCGGCCAGGAAGGTGCTGATTTCCGTCTTTTTTCCAACGATCAATGGCAGGAAAACAATGATGGTACAAATCGTGGAGGCACTTACCGCCATCTCCACTGTCTTGGCTCCTTTTTCGGAAGCCAGCATCTTGGACATTCCTTCCTGACGGCTCTTATAGATCGATTCGAGCACAACGATGGCATTATCAACGAGCATGCCGACAGCCAGCATCAATCCCATCATGGAGAGCAGGTTGAAGGTATGTCCCAGATAGTAAAGAATGGTGGCGCCGCAGAGAACGGAGATGGGAATAGCAAGAGAAACAATCAAAGTTGTATCGATGCGTCGCAGAAAAATGAAGAGGATGATAATGGCGAACAAACCGCCCCACATGCCGGAATCCGTGATTCCTTTCAGACCGTCCTTAATTTCTTTTGCCTGATCCTGCCATACAAAAAGATTGATTTTTTTCAAGTAAGGATCATTGCTGAATTCTTTTATCTGGTTGGTTACAGCGGTGGCGACTTCAACAGCATTGGCGGTTGGTTCCTTGAATACTTCCAGGGCGATTGCGTACGAGTGGTTCAGATGCCTGCCAAATTCCACGGCCGGTTCTGCATACTGTATTTCTGCGATGTCTTTGAGTCTGAGTCCGGCAGCGTTTACAGGAAAATTTTCCACGGCTTCCAGATCGGCAAAAGTTCCGAGTGAGCGAACAGTAATCACGGAATCGTCTCCGCGAACTTTCCCGATGCTCAGATTGCTGTTGCTCTTCTGCAGGCTATTCGCCAGCTCGCCCACATCGATTTTATGTTCAACCAGTTTGTTCAGAATCAAATCGATCCAGAGCGCTTTCGGAAGGACTCCGTTCAAATCTACACGAGCAACGCCCGGAATGCGTTCGATCGGGATTTTGATCCGTTTTTCCAGCAAGTCGTAGTTGGCTGCCAGATCGACGCCAGGAGCAGAAACGCGGGCCTGCACAACCGGAATATCGCTTGCGTTGAAATTCAATACGTTGATGTGCTCCACGTCCGATGGTAGATCTTTGCGAATCAATTCGATTTTTTCGGCGACTTCCGTGCGGACTATGTCCAGCTTAATGCCCCAATCAAATTGGAGCTGAATCTGGGCTTCGTCCGCCGTAGCAGTCGATTCCATCTTCTTAATCCCGCTCAAAGTCGAAAGAGCTTCTTCGATTGGCTTGATGATGTTCTTTTCGATTTGCTGTGGGCTGGAGTTTGAGTACGGAACCTGAATGAAAATTCCAGGAAACTCTACGTCCGGAAAATATGCGAGCTTCATTCGCGTTGTAGAAATGACTCCCAGAACGATGATGCTCGCAAGAAATACGAGAGTTGTAACCGGCCTATGGATGGAGAATTTTGAAATGCTCATGCGTTAGCAGCCTCCGCAACACCGGGCTGCGTTTTTTCTTCCTCTTCGATGTAAACTCTTTTTCCTTCCGTCATGCTGTAGAGGATGGGAATAATGATCATTGTCAGCAGGGTGGAAACGCTGAGTCCGCCGATAAGAGTGATCGCCAAAGGCGCGCGAATCTCTGAGCCTTCTCCTGATGTGAACGCCATCGGAATCATACCGAGAAGGGTTGTGAGTGTGGTCATCAAGATCGGACGGATACGAACTTTGCCCGCCTCAATCATCGCATCAATCATAGGCAGACCTTTCTTACGCATGCTATTGATGTAATCCACCAGAATGATGCCGTTATCAACGACAATTCCCGCCAGAATGATGAATCCCATGATGACGATCACACTGATGTCCTGGTTTGTCGCCCATAGAATCCAGGCGACACCGATGACCGCCAGCGGAACGGTAAACATAAGAATAAAGGGCTGCACCAGCG
>JBKKAT010000326.1:0-7665 GCA_046714535.1 Acidobacteriota bacterium
GTGCTGTTAAATGCGAATGCAATTCTGCAATATGTTAGTCTGAGGAAAATCTTTGTGCACTGGAGTTATATCGTAACAGGCGGGTTCCTGGTCTTGATTGGATTTCAGCTGCTTGGGTTCAGCATCCTGAAACGGATCGTAGATCTTCTGAAGGAGCAAAAGAAAGGAGGTCTGTGAACTCTTCACTCACCAGGGACCAGAAGCATGTTGAAACGGCAAGAATTGTGGGATCCTGGGTAGCCTGCTTCCTTGTGGCCACCTCCTGGGAGGTGACATATCGCATTCTGGTGGAATATCCGCAATGGAATCAGTGGGATTCCTTTTCCTATATGGGCCGGAATATCGCATTTGCAGTAGCATGTTCCTTGATTCTAGCTACAGTTCATTGGGTGCTTCTCGCGGTAAGTGCACGGATTGATAAAGTACGCTCGGTGTTCCGCATATTGCTCTGGCCTGAATTCGGAATTGCGACTGCCACACTGTTGGGAATGGTGATTTGGGTCCTTCGATACCGCCTTCCGTTGCAGAGTTATCCATTCAGCGTTCAACTTACAGCGGCTCTTCTCATTACTGCAGTGGCATACTCAGCATCCATGCTGCTCGCCAGGCTAGTTCAACGTTATATTCTCTCCAGAATCTCGCGATCTTACCTGATCAAAACAATTGTTGCTCTTGCCTTTGGCCCAATTGTGATCGTTTTCATCGTCCAATCGATTAGGAGTTCCGATCATAAGGCCCTGAATCGGCCGGACAACTCAGCAACTCACATAGTGCTGATCAGCGTAGACACACTTCGTCGCGACTTTCTCGGCACATACGGATCTCAGTACGTTCAAACACCTGTAATTGATCAGATCGCATCCGAAGGTGTGCGATTTGACAATGCTGTGTGTCCCATGCCATTGACCGGGCCCTCCCACATGAGCATGTTGACGGGATTATCCCCATTGCTGCATGGGGTTCTTAACAATGGCTTTCTTCTTTCTAAAAAGATTCCAACTTTAACATCTCTCCTGCGAAAAGAAGGATTTAGAACCGGGGGCTTCGTATCGGGATGGCCTTTGCAAATTCAAAACTCCCGGCTCCATCCGGGGTTTCAAAAGTACGACGATAACATTGCCTGGATTGATTATTTTGATGGAGCTTACTGTGGGAGATTCGTTTCAAAATATGTCAAAAAAGACCTCGCCAAAGGCGCCTGAATTACGACTGATTCAGCTTTGAAATGGTTAAGAAAGAATTACAATTCGCCTTTCTTTCTTTTCGTGCATTATTATGATCCACATTATCCATATGGGGGAGGCAATCTAAATTCCCATGATAGGCCCCGTTCCAAACCTGAAGAGGTGGCTTATCAAAAACAATTGTACGGCTCTGAAGTTGCAACCGTTGATACTGAAATAGGTCGCCTGATTGCTTTTCTAAAAGAAAAGAACATTTATGACAGGACCTTATTCATTTTCACGGCCGATCACGGTGAGAATCTGGGGGAACACGGATACTACTACGAGCACTGGAGCTTACATGAGCCTGTGATTCGCGTTCCACTCATCGTTCGTTATACGCAAAAGGTTAGACCCGGAACAGTGATTCAGCAGCAAGTTCCTTTAACCGATATTTTTCAGACGATTCTGAAAGCTGCTAGCGTGAAGTCGAACCGGGCTCCTGATTCCATGGACCTGATCAGTATTGCAAATCACCCGACCGCCCATAATGAGCGAGTCATGATTATCAATAGTTTTCGAAGAAGACTGGTGAAGCACTCGGTACGAACCCGGGAGTGGAAGCTGATCCGCAACGATGATAAGCAAAGAAGTTACGAGTTGTACAATCTCCCCACAGACCCGCATGAATCCCGGAATCTGTACCCTGAAAAAAGAGAAATTGCCCACCAACTTGAATCCTTACTGAATCGCCAATTAGGAATTAAAGTTTCGAATAGCATGGAAGGTCTTTCTCCGGAACAAATCGAAAGTCTGAAGGCTCTAGGCTACTTCAACTAAGCTGTTTGTAACGTCGGCATCCTGCCGGCAAACTATTTTGGCTCGATGTGTCTGGCCGGCTGGAAGCCAGCGTTACAAAAGAATCCCAGACAGAATATGGCGAAAACATAACCGATGTAATTGTCATGCAGGAATCTGGAAAAATATAGCAAGGTAAGGGAAAGAAATCCGTAATTCACAAGCATAAGATTGATCGTATTGTGTTTTAGCTGTCTTTTTAACAAAAAATAGAGCAAAGGCAGCCCAATGATGAGCTGCAGGTATTTGAACGGAAAATAGTCGCTTTTTGTATAGCCCGCATACAGCAGCAGGTTTGCGAATCCAAAGCCGGGGGTTCCCCCTAAAGGATACGCCTCGTCCCAATGGAATATATCTTTCTTGAAAGCCCCAAAATCCCACACAAGAAAAGGAAAAATGAAGCCAACAAAAATCAGCGCCAACGGATATGTCTGTTTAAAAAGAAAAGATATCTTTTCTTTGAAGGACGCAGATTCACCATCTTTATTCAGGAGATAGGCTAAAAAAAATGGAATGAGACCCCAAGCTGTAAGTTTGCTGACACAGGCAAATCCGAGAAAAGCAGAAGCAGCACGGGGTTTATCGAGCATTAGAAAAAACACGCTGAGAATGATCCAGAACAGCAGAAAAATATCGTTTCTTCCGCTTGCAAGGAAGTTCGTAAAAAAGGGGTTCAATGCAAAGACCGTGAGAAGCAGCGCTTTATTCTCATTGCTACTGGTGAGCCTGGGCAAGATGAAAAGAGATAAGAGGAACATCAGAAGGTAAATGAATCGGATGTCAAACCAGCTCAGGACAGCGTTAGAGACAACATGAAATGGCACAGGAAGGATAAACGTCAGGGGCAGATAGGTGTAATGGTGAATGATTGAGTTTTTTATTTCGCCGAGCTTATATTCTCTGTAGTAGTCTTCAAGCGCCGTATGATAGTAGTCTTCATCGTATGGATTTTTCCCGCTCAGAAAATATTTAACAGCCTCTTCTGTCAGAATCACCCCGCCGTCGTGTGCGAAATGGTGAGGTTCGCTGTTCTGTCTCAAAGAGATTCTATGGAGACACGGTAGAACAGCCAAAAGACAGATGATGAAAGTAATGATCGTGAATTTATACCGGTAGACTGTATCTTCCCCTCGTGCATGAACAATCAGGTCAACGAAAACGTAAGCGCCCAGGAGTAGCAGGAGGATTGGATAAAGTATTGGCTTTGCAGGCGCAAGTTTGATTACAGACAGAGTCGCGAGAAAGAGAACAACCGTATCCAGGGAAATAACACTTTGTCTTGAAATCACCGCGCACGCGATAGTACCACCATTGCCAAAAGGGGAGCAAGCGCGCTTTCTTCTGGTTGAAAATGTGAATAGAATCTGAGAGATTCTGCAAGAAAAATTCTAAAAGAGATTGAAGTTGAGCAATTCTGACGAGCAACGTGCGATAGGTTTCACTCTTACGATATGTAAATACTGGCCTATCGTCAGAGCATTTCTTTGGGTTGCTTCATTTTTTAGTATCTACTTTCTTACAAGCCAATATTTTAGACACACGCTGAATGCTGACTTTGCGAACAGCCCTCTCGTTTGGCGTGAATTCGTAAATAGCGGGATTCATGCTCTTTATGACTGGAAGCCGACACCTGATAGCTGGTATTTCACCGTTTATCCTGTCAACTTCTTGATGTTCTGGGCGCTTGGCGACGATGGAATTACTCCACTAATTATTTCCACGGCTTTGTTCACATGGACAGTTGCTGTGATCGCTTCGACAATCAGTGAGAAATTGGCGTCGAAAACCGCCGCTGTTCTCGTATTGCTTGCCCTGACTTTCCTTCCAGAACTAATGTACACCCGTGGGTTTGTGCAACATCCATTTTCTCACAACTCAACGAGCGCATTTGGCATGATCGTCTTTCTGTTAGCGATCTACAACTACAGAAAAGACAGTCTCATGATTACAGTACTGACGGCTTTCGTTGCGTGGATCGCAACCTCGTCTGACATGTGGCTGGTGCCAAGCTACTTCCTGCCAGTTATCTTCTCTGAACTGTATTTGATATTCGCCGAAAAACGTCGAAAGACTCATCTCCCGATATATGTCTTATTCTTCATCTTGGGCCTTGCTCGTGTCCTTCCAAATATTTTCGGCATTGCCATTCAGCAGATTAGGTTAGCTCCTCTGCACCAGATGATTACCAATACTATCCGGATGTTCGAGATAACAGGCAAAAGTCTGAATATTTTTATTTCTGATAGTGGCATTGCTAATTATGCTTCATTGTTTGTCTGGCTGGTTGCGCTAACTTTCGGTTGCGTTGTCGCATACAGAAAAGGTGGGACCCACCGATACACAGTACTTATTTTCGCCTTGTCTATATTGGGTGTTGCATCATCGTTCATTCTGACTAGCATGAGCACTAAAAACTTTGCCAGGTTCTTTGTGAACATTATCCCATGCGCCATAGTTCTTCTAAGCGTATCCGGGGCAGATAAACATAAGGCATTCACTGCTATACCTTTATTGCTGATGGTCATCACTTCACTGGTTTCTTATGACCTGGATAAGACGAAAGATGATGACAAAATTCGCGATCTTCAAGAATACATGACATTTCTTGATAACCATGACCTGCACTTCGGTTATGGTGATTTCTGGAATCGTTCCATAGAAGTGATGTGGCTTTCAGGCGGAAGGAAAACGATCATACCTGTTCTTGGTGATGACAGATATGGCATTAAGGTAACAGCGGTAAGATGGCAAAACATGAGGTCATGGCATTCGAAGGAATTCTTAGAAAATGCACCAGACAGACAGTTTATTGCAGTCGCCAAAAGTAATTCATGCAATGATGTGGAAACATGCATTGGCAGGATTGTGAATAGCTACGGTAAACCTGATGAAGTTCTGAGATATAAGGAGACATCCGTACTTGTTTATAACCAAAAGATACAATTTAAGAAATGACTGAAGCTCTTCACATGGAGGGCTTTTTTCCGGCCGCGAGTGTCCTCGCGTGTGGTGCGCTCGGCAGCGCGCTGTAATTTAGCGCTCTCTTTTCTTTTTCCCGCCTGAGTTTTCTTCAAATAGTTTTGGTAGATGGAATGCCTTTGAGAGAAATTAATCCGGTCGAATTTTTGTCGGAATATTTTATCGGAGGTACGAAAGGCATCCTTTGGTTTTCTGTTCTGAGCAGAAAACAGATGCCTTTCCCCATAGACTGCAAGTACAGTACAAAAAAGAGATTAAGAGGCGGAGCTTTGAGATAAACATTGATCATTGTTTGAACTTGCGGGAAATATGGGAAATTCTCTTTTCGATTAATGCACGGGTATTTGGATCAGGCGCCTGTTTCAAGGCAAGTTGCATTTCGAGTAAAGATTGCTTGTAATTGCGAAGATAAAAATAAACAGATCCACGGGCATAATATTCCATCGCTGAAGCTCTTGGGCTACTCAAAAACGCTACAACAAAGAGAATGAATGCTAAACCAACAGACGCTAACGACTGCAAGAATTTCGAGTTGTTAGAGGATTTAGTTCTCTTCGGAAATATCATTACCAGAAAAGTCAGAACAAGAAGTAAAAAGAATAACCATGGATTGTCGGCCAGATTCAGACCCGTTGACTCATTCGATAGCAAAGGAAAATTCAAAAAAAATAGCGGATCGGATAAATTCCGAGGGGGGAAAGGAAATGTGATCGTGCCGATAGTTGCGCACAGAACAGACCAGACTCCCAGGGCTGCGATTACTACTCGGTTCAGGAAAGACTTGTTTAAGAATTCGTCGCCAAAATAGAACGCTGCTGTGGAAAGAAAGGGGACGGCTGATGCAAGATACCTTGGACCAAAATTCCAACCGGCTATCCAATTAGAAAAGCTACTATACGTCAGAACAATCGTAAGTGTGATGCAAGCGCACAATGATCCCAGGAAAGCCCACGGTTTGTTTACCCCCATGCGATAAAAACCGCCGATAGCAAGCAACAGAAAAGGTGAAATAAAAAACATCCCATGGTGACGACTGAAAAGCAGGCCATGCAAAGCTTCTAACTTCGGCATCGACATGCCCACCAAGCCTTCAGCATGTTTAGCCGAATGAAAGGAATAGGTCATGTGACGGTACGTCACATCCCAGGGCGTGCCAAAGATGAGATAGTTATATCCAAGTATGAGGAAAACAAAAGGAACAATTCCCAATGCAAACAGGATAGGGTGCCGAAAATTCTTGAAAGCGAATATTACAAAAACACAAATTCCGGCAACGGGTACCGCAGCCGGAAATTCCATTAAGAGTGACACGCCTGCCAGGAGTCCCGACAGGAAAACGAGCTTTGCCGAACGATCGTCCTGAATGCGGCAATAATTCACCAAATAAGCCGATCCAAACAGGAAAATGCCGAGCAGGTAGTGGCTGACAAACAGACTCGAGTATGTAAATGCAATCGTTCCAAACAGATGCAGAAATAAAAAATGGGGGATGTATTTTGAATCCGGTTTCAACTTGCGCCAGAATCGGGCAAGAAAGAATGCAAACAATATAGATGGAATCGTGACCGTAATGACACGGACGCAGTAGATCGTCATTGGTGCCGAAAATCGTACGCCGGTCGCGCTTTCGAACAGTCGCATGAGAAGAAAAGCCGGAATTCCCAGAAGCGATGAACCAATTGCTTTATCTGAGTAGTAGCGCCCGTTGAAAATTGCCTTATCCTGAGAATTTCCGTAACGGCTAATCGCTTCATCAATGACGATCGAATGATCGTCAACGATCGCGCTTATAAGCAGAAGCCGGCTCTGTTCATTTGTGGATACAAACAATGGATAGATATGAAGGAAATAAACGTGACAGGCCACTAACAGAATGAAAATCATCCATCGCCTGTTGTATTCGAGGCCATCCAGCATCGTGCCTGTATTATATATAATGGAGGCAGATCAATCTTATCGTCGCAGCGGGTTTCATAAAATGATACCCCGCGTTGTGGATATGTGGTTGAAAGCAAGCTCCCCCCTTTGTTGACTTCGGAAATTCGCTCACTGTATAACTGGGGGGCATGAAGCCCCGGGTCGTCTTGCTCTACTTTCTCGTGTTCTGCAGCGCTTTCGGTTACTTGTACATTACTAACAAAGCCCGTTTAAGTGACGATACGGTATTCTTCGGTGTAGGTGATGGCTGGGCTTATCAGATTCTTGCTGTCAATTTCCTTTACGGTCATGGTTTTCAGGATCGCGGGGTCGAACCATTTGAGACCTATCGATTTAATGAAAGGGCAAAGAAGCGTTCCGATATCGACGCTTATTTGCCGGATGGGAGGCCCGTTACTTACTATGAAGCCTTCATCAAGCGTAAGCCTTACAGTATCGACAAACCTCCAGGCTATCCTCTTTTCTTAGCACTTGTGTACAGGATCTTTGATGTACATCCTCGAGTTATAAAA
This sequence comes from Acidobacteriota bacterium, assembly GCA_046714535.1. Taxonomy (GTDB): domain Bacteria; phylum Acidobacteriota; class HRBIN11; order JAKEFK01; family JAKEFK01; genus JAKEFK01. The sequence continues at coordinate 7,451 of JBKKAT010000326.1, forward strand.
ATTTTCCAGTTTATCATGCTGGCTCTGCTTGCTTCGATAATGCCATGGATTGCCGGATATTATTGGGGAAAATGGGGAATTGCCAGCGGCATAGCTTCTTCTTTTGTCTTTCTGCATTACTTCTGTCCACCGCCGGTCCACATCGTGGCAGAAAGCCTCAGTGCATTCGCGTTGGCCTGGTTGGTTGTGGTTTTCATTTTTTGGGAGAAAAACCC